>JAEUIK010000371.1 GCA_016793185.1 Planctomycetaceae bacterium
GTCCCCCCACCCCGAGCGGGCGGTGGCTGCGGCCGATCGCCTGGCGGCCCTGATGCCGGCGGCCGGCCACATGGTCCATATGCCGTCGCATATCTACTTTCGCATCGGGCGCTACCTCGACGCCGCCGTGTCGAATGCCAAGGCGATCCAGGTGGATGAGTCGTATCTCGAGCGCACGGGCGCGCAGGGGGTGTATCGCGCACTTTACTACCCGCATAACGTGCATTTCCTCTGGTCGGCCATGTGCATGGAGGGGCGCAGTGCCGAGGCACTGGCGGCCGCCGAGCAATTCGGCAAGCTGGTGCCGGAAGAGATGATTCGCGAGATGCCGATGATCGAGGGTTTCGCGCCGACCAAATTGTTCACGTTGGTACGCTTTGGCAAATGGGAGCAGGTGCTGGCCGAGCCCGAGCCGGCGGCTGACCTGACCTATTCGGTCGGGATGTGGCACTACGGCCAGGGAGTGGCCTGCGCCGCGCTCAAACGCTTGGACGACGCTCAGCGTCACGCCGCGGAGCTGGACAAGATCCTGTCGGCCACGCCCGACGATAAGAAGCTGATGCGGCACCCGGCCAAGACGTTGCTGGGGGTCGCCGCCCAGCTGCTCGCTGGGCGAAATCGGCTCCAGCAAGATAAGCCCCCTGCGGGCATCGCAGCGTTGGAAGAAGCCGTGCGACTCCAGGACACGCTCGAGTACGACGAGCCCCCCGCCTGGTACTATTCGGCACGGCAGTCGCTGGGAGCGGCGTTGTTAACGGCGGGGCGCGCGGCAGAGGCTGAAAAGATCTATCGTGAGGATCTGCAGCAATATCCGGATAACGGCTGGTCGCTGTTCGGGTTGAGTGCAAGTCTGCGTGCCCAAGGCCGGGTGGCCGAGGCCGAGCAGGCCACCACGCGCTTTCAGCAAGCCTGGCAGCGTGCTGACCTCGCGCTCCCCGCGTCCCAATTCTAGGCATCGCGCGATTTTGACATCCGGCGAATCGAGAGCTAGGTTTCGATAGCGACCGGATAGGATGCTGCCACCAGGCGCGCCGGATGATCTGCCGCAGGCGGATCTCTCGGCGTCCCGCGCTGGGCGCGGCCGCCGATCACGGGATTCGCTCGCCGGGCTCGTTCTGGGCTCGAGCGCAGGACCGCCACGGGGCGGTCGAGTGCAGCAAATCCACGTCTTTGCCAGCGAACTTCTGCAAGAGATTCAACTGCGCCGTCGCGCGCTGCGGAACGGGCCGAGATTGACGCAGCGGGAAGTCGGGTGATGCCATGAGATCCGGTCGGCGACGTCGAGGTGCTGCGGCCGTGGAAGCCGCGGCCGTGATGCCGGTGCTCATCATCGTCATGTTCGGCATCTGGGAAGTCGGGCGCCTGATCCAGATCAAGCAGGTGCTGACGAACGCAGCCCGCGAAGGGGCCCGTACGGCGTCGGGCGCTTATGTCAACGGCACCCCGGTCACGGTCAACACCGTGCAGTCGGCCGTGAAGAACTATCTCACCAGCGCGGGCATGCCGACCGCGGCCGTCAACGGCGCAACGATCGAACTGATCAACCAAAGCCCAAACAGCTGGACGAACCCTTCGGATGCGAAGCCGCTGGATTCGTTCGACGTCAAGATCACGATTCCGGAAGGGACGGCTTTCGAGAGTCTCAAGCTAGGAGCTTTCAAGCGACTCACGAACGTCCGGTCCATGTCGGTGACGGTCAATTGGCAATCCGCGAGCGACTCGCTGATTGTGGTCGGCAACGATCTCCCTTTCTAGCGTTTGCGAATCGAGAACCCAACCGATGCCTGGCAACCAGCAACCCTTGGTGCGGCGACCGCGGCGGCGAGGCGCTGCCATGGTCGAGACCGCCTTCGTGCTGCCGGTCTGCCTGTTGTTCATCTTCGGGATCATGGAGTACGGGCGATACCTGATGATGATGCACTTGACGAACAATGCGGCGCGCGAGGGGGCCCGGTATGCCGTGTCGCACACTCAGCCCATCATCATCGAGGGTGTCACCTACGGCAATTCGACCACGGATGTGACCAACGTCGTCAACAAGTTCATGACCAACAAACGGCTCGTCAATCAACAGATCGACGTGTATCTGTCCGACAGCAACGGCAACAACATCGGCAACTGGACCACGGCCAGTGCGGGGCAGTTCATCTGCGTGCGGGTGACGGGGCAGTTTCGCTGGTTCACTCCCAGTTTGTTGAAGTTGCCGTCGCAGTCGAACGTTACGGTCCGGGCGATGATGCGCAGCGAGGCGAATTGAGCGAGATCACTCAAGTGCGATTCGGCGACGAACCGCCGGCAGAAGTTCTGCCAGCGGTCCGTCGGCGGCGGAACGATAGTTCACGTGGCGATGGTTCAGTGAGTTCAGAGGAAAAGGGTGGTGTCACATGACGAGTCAGCGGCACAAGTCACGTCGGCGCGGAGCGGCGCTCGTTCTGTTGATGTTCGTGGTGATTCCACTCTTGGCGTTCGCCGCCCTGGCGGTGGATCTGGGGTTGCTGGCCGTCGCGCGGACGCAGGCGCAGCAGGCCGCCGATTCGGCTGCCATGTCGGGGGCCCGTACCCTCAATGGCGACTTGACCACGAACAACAACTACGCCAGCGTCGGTCCGAACGTCCTTGCCGCCGGATCGCGCAATTCGATTCTCTCGAAGGCGGTCGGCGCCGAACAAATCACCACGCGGATTGGTCGCTACACCTACAACGCGGACGCCGAGCGGTTTGAGGGGCAGTTCCCCGGGCCTTCGACCGAGAACTGGACCATGACCGACATCCAGGTCACGGCCAACGTCAAGCCGCAGTTGGCCTTCGCCAAGCTCTTCAACTTGTCGTCGGCCAACGTCAAGGCCGAGGCGACCGCCGCGCACCGCCCGCGCGACATCATGGTGATCCTCGATTTCTCCGGCTCGATGCGGTTTGCGAGCTTATTGAGCACGCCGATCTCGGGCAATCGGACGACGAACAACGGAGACTCCGAGGTCCCCTCCTTCGGGCACTATTCATCAGGGTCGTCCGGACTGCGGTCGACGAGCTTCACCATGCCCTACGCTGAGCCGAACCTTACCGTAACGACTTCCGACAATCGGCCGTCGTTGATTGCCGACTTCTATCAGGACTCGACCGGCACTCCCGCCTTCAGCAAGGCCTCGGGGAGCTATGCCAGCGTGCCGGGGGGCGACAATCACCTCAAGACGAACAAGAACGCCAGCACGACGTACGGCTCGACGCTGGCGTCGATCCTGGGGATTGGTTCGCCCGGCAATGGGACGAAGGATGCCACGTTCGAGTCGCAGGGGTACCGCGCCTACAACATGCAGCCAACGTTCAATCGCTATACCCAGGGACCGAATTACTGGGGGAAGACGTTCTTTGTTTGGCCCCCCGATCCCAGCATCGGCGCCGACGGCCAGACGAACGACTGGCGCAAACGTTACTTCGTCTACCCCGGTACGTCCACGCCGATGGACGACAACTCGCGCCTGTGGGACTCCAGCGGAAACTGGCGCGCGCCGGGCACATCGACCTACGCCATCAATTACGCCGCCATCCTGTACTTCATCAAGAATATCGGACCCAACCCGTTCCCGAGCCGGCTGCAGTCGGGCCGCATCCTCTATTACGACTCGATCCCCGACGACATCAGCACGGCGTCGTTTCCGCCGAGCGATCCGAACCAGCGCTTCTGGAAGGACTACATCGACTACTGCCTCGGACTCGTGCAAACCTCGAGCTCGGGCTGGACGATCGTGCAAGGGGGCGGATCGGGCGACGGCGAGGGAGGCTACGGGGTCGATTACACCTGGGGCACCGTCAAGATCACGGCCAACAGCACGCTGACCGCCTCGGGCAATCCCTCGACGAAGCCCTACATGCACTATGCCGACAATCCCAAGCGGCCCAGGCTGCACTTCTGGATCGGCCCGCTGTCGATGGTCGATTTCCTCGGCAACTACAACCTGTGGGGCGTGGTCTCGCCGACCAGCTCCCGCTTCTGCTGGTGGCCGGGAACGTGCCACGAGTCGCCCATGTACGCCTGCAAACTGGGCATCCGGGCGGGGCTCAACGACATCAAGAGCAACCACCCGAATGATCTGGTGAGCCTGGCGATGTTCAGCGTGCCGCGCACCAGCTCGGGCGACACTTCGGGCGGGCGATTCAACCGCGTACGCGTGGGGCTGGGACGCAACTACGACCGCATGCTCGACGCTCTCTGGTATCCTCCCAGCACGATCGGCAATGCGAACGCCACGGTCCGGCCGTACGATGCGAACAACATCGAAGTACCGCGGGCGATGGGGGGAACCTGCTATGCCATGCCGCTGATGCTGGCCTACAACCAGTTCAGCAACAGTTCGGCCCTGGCGAGCTACAACCCGGGCGAACCGACGGGCGATGCCGGCGGCAACGGCCGGCGCGGCGCCCAAAAGCTCATCATCTTCGAGACCGACGGTGCGCCCAACACCACCGCGTCGGCCACGTTTGTCAACGGTGGTACCTACAAGTCGTACTATCGAATTCGCTACAACAGCAACAACCCGTCGGCCAGCGAGTTTCCGACGAGCGTAAGCGGTTATAGCGATAATGCTTCGCAGGTGACTTCGCAGATTAACTCCATCTGCACGCAGATTTGCGCCTCGGAGACCGCGTCATCGCCCGGTTATTCCAGTAATTCGAAGAAAGTGCAGATCCATTGCATCGGGTTTGGGCCGCAGTTCGACCCGAGCAGCTCGGGGTTTGCCGCGGCGAAGGCGACGCTGAACCAGATGCAGGTGATCGGCAACGTCACCGACGGAATGCCGAGCTATAAGCTTATATACGGCGACGAAGCCACGATGATCAACAACATGCAGAAGGCGTTCACGCAAATTCTGCAAGATGGTATCCAGGTCTCGCTGATTCGCTAGCGCCCAGGCGCCGGCGGAACACGGGTGCCGACT
>JAEUIK010000479.1 GCA_016793185.1 Planctomycetaceae bacterium
GCCGGGCGCGCCCCAGGCTGTTCGGATCGAGTTGGAAAGGACGCTCGACATGCCGGGGCGAGGCTACTGGTCGGGAGACCCACATCTGCATTTCCCACGCGGAAGCGATGCCGAAGACCGGACGATCTTCGACCTGCTCGATGCGGAGGACATCCGATACGGCGTCGTGATGTGCTACAACGAAACCGATCGCTATGCGGGCACGATGCAGCAACTCGTGATGCCCCAACTGCGTGGCGTCGGCCGGCGCTCGCGGGCCCAGCGGGGCGCGCGGGAGATCATTTCGGGACAGGAGTACCGGAACCAGGTCTACGGCCATCTGAACCTTTTTCTCCGCGACGACCTGGTCGCCCCGGGCGGCAGCTACGATCCGAACCGCTGGCCCGTGTTTGGAGTCGTCGGGGCCGAGACGCAGCAGCTCGGCGGCATCGCGATTCACGCCCATGGCGGCTACGCGCAAGAGATTTACGCCGACCTGGTCCAGCGCGCCACGAACGGGGTGGAACTCCTGCAGTTTGGCATCTACCGCGGCATCGGTCTCGAAAACTGGTATCGGGTCCTCAACTGCGGTTTCCGGTTCCCCGCGGTCGGCGCTTCCGATTACCCCGCCTGCCGGAAACTGGGGGACTGCCTGACGTATGTCGAACACCGGGGCGAACCGACGATCGAGCAATGGCTGGCGGGAGCGGCGGCCGGTCGGAGCTTCGTCACGACGGGCCCAATGCTGCTGCTCGAAGTCGAGGGGCAAACTCCTGGCGCCACGCTGGAGTTCGCCGCAGGCCCGCCGCGACAGGTCCAAGTGAAAGTGCGCGCACGGGCCGACGTGACTCCCGTTACGCATCTGCAGATCATCGTGGGCGGCCAGGTGCACAGCGAGCGGCAAGTCGCGCGCGAACGAGGGCAGGGAGAGTGGCTCGAGCTCTCCGCGACGGTCGAGATCGAACGCTCGACTTGGATCGCGGCGCGCGCGTTTTCGTCGACGGTGACCGGCAGTCCCGACGCCGAGGCGCACACCAACCCCGTCTACGTTTACTGCGCCGGCCGCGCTCCTTACGACGAGGCGGCCCTCGATTGGCTGGCGGGCGTGCTCGACGCGCAGATCGCCGAGCAATCGCAGCGAAGCATTGACGAGCGCGAGCGGGTGGTCGAGTACTTCCGCAAGTCGCGTGGGATCCTGGAAGAGATTCGCCGCCAAGCGGGGCTTCCAGCGTCGAGCCATCTGCGGGCGGCGGTCGAACGATCGCTCCACGAGCGCTGGCTGCCGCCGCGGAAGCCGCTGGAAGAGGTCAAAGCCTTTGTCACGCCGCGCGTGGCCGAGCTGCCCAAGTTCGCCGAGGCGGGCGCCTGGGAGAGCTATGCGTCGAACCTCCGCAACCGGATTCTCGACGAAATCGTTTTTCGCGGCGCGGCGGCCGAATGGCGGGCCGGCAAGGTCAACTTCGAATGGCTCGACACGATTGAGGGCTTCGCCGACTATCGCATTCGGAAACTCCGCTACGAGGCGCTCCCCGGAATGTGGATCCCAGCACTGCTCTACGAACCGCTGCAGACCGAGGGGCGCGTGCCGGTGGTGTTGAACGTCAACGGGCACGACCCCGAGGGGAAGGCCTCGAAAGACGAGCAAATTCGCTCGATCAATTGCGCCCGCCGCGGCATGCTGGCTCTGCATCCCGAGTGGTTCGGCATGGGGCAACTGCGGACCCCCGGTTTTGCCCACGGCAAGATGAATCAGCTCGACCTCTGCGGCGCGAGCGGGCTGGCGCCGTTTTATCTTGCTCTGGCGCGCGGACTCGATGTCCTCGGCACGCTTCCCCAGGCGGATCCCGACCGGGTGGCCGTGACGGGGCTTTCGGGCGGCGGCTGGCAGACCGCCTGGATCTCTGCCCTCGACGAACGCGTCACGTTGGCCAATCCCGTGGCGGGCTACACCGGCCTGCGCACGGCGAT
>JAEUIK010000483.1 GCA_016793185.1 Planctomycetaceae bacterium
AGTTTACTCAGCGGGAATCTTCCGGTGAACGGGCCTCGAGCCCGCGCGCGGGGACGGAGGGGGAGGCGCGATTCACCGCGCGAGACTGTGCCAGCGCACCGCGCGTGTACCGCAGGCGAGAATGGCTTCAGGCCGCAGCGCGGGCCGAGGTGGGGGGCGCCTTGCCGATCAGGCTGTCGCAGAGGCGGCGGAACTCGTCGAGGTCGCGTTTCATCGACTCGGCCAGGTAGCGCTGGGTCAGATCGTCGGCCAGCGGTAGCTGCTCCTGCGAGCGACGCAGGTGGTCGAGGATGTCACGCATCCAATGGAGTTTGTGTTGGCGGTCCGTCATGGTCGCTCCCCTGTCATGTCGCGGTGCTTGCGGAGGGTGAGACGTCCCAATGCATGCGGCGCGCCAACGGCCGAGCAATCTGCCAGAACCGAGCCCGGAGACTCGCGAAAGTCTTTATCTGACAGGAGATTGAGAAAATTCGAGGCGTCGCGTGCCAGTGCCGAGCTGGCGCGCCAGCAACGCATCATTGCAGGCAGATTTGTAAAATCTTCCCTGGCAGGCGCTGTACGAACGGAAGCATGCCCACGGCGAGCGAGGGCATGGCACTCGAGGTACCTGACGACGTGGCCGCGCTGACTCGGGTCGCGGCTACTCGGCGACGTAGGGCAAGAGGGCCATGAAGCGGGCGCGCTTCATTGCACGCGTGACCGCGTGCTGGCTCACCGCGGTGCAACCGCTCTTGCGGCGGCTCACCAGGCGGCCGTGACGGCTCATCAGCTTGCTCAGCAACTCCAGGTCCTTGTAGTCGACGTACATCGGACGAGGACGTGCGCCGTCGACAAAAACCGGGTCCTTCTTCTTGCCGCGAACGGCACTGCGACGCTTCTTCTTGTTGACGGGAGGGGGCATGGGGGCCTGCTGATGTCTGCCGTGATCGAAAGGAATTCCTGGTTCAAGTTCCGGTTGCCCCAGCGAGAGTTCAGACCCTCGGATGGGGACCGGGCCCTAGATCATAAACGATTCTCGCCACGCATCCAAGTGGCCCGCCGGACGTCCTTGGGGGCACCCCAAAGGGACCGGCCAAAAATCGGTCGGTCGCGCGCGCTTGCTGGCTTCGAGGGGCTCACTTATCATGCAATCGAACCGCAGCGCCTGCGTCCCCCCACCCGGTGGGGTGTGACGCCTGGTTGGCGGAGCTTATCGAACTCTCCGCCAAGGGCTTACGTACTCGAGAGGGACTGACAGCGGAGGGGGATTTCACCCCTTCCAAGGGCGGATCCTGCGGTCGCGCCCCGGCCTAAGAGACTCGGAAGTACGTGATCTGTCGGATTTTCCGCAGCGCGAAGTGCGCTGCGGGTGCGAATGTTCGGGTGCCGCAAGCGCGATTGGTGGACTGCAGCGATTCTCTGCCGCAAGGGCTCTCCATGTCTGAAGCCGTCGTCGAAACTCGCAATCTCTCGAAGGTTTATCGCGATTTCTGGGGACGGCAAAAGGTGCGGGCACTCAAAGCCCTCGACCTCGAAGTCCGCCGCGGCGAGATCTTCGGGCTCCTCGGCCCCAACGGGTCGGGCAAGACCACCACGATGAAGCTCCTCTTGGGGCTCTTGTTCCCCACCGGCGGCGAAGCCCTCGTCTTCGGCAAGCCGGCCACCGATGTCCGCAAGAACGAGCGGATCGGCTACCTGCCCGAGGAGTCGTACCTCTATCGCTTCTTGAATGCCGAGGAGACGCTCGATTTCTACGGGCGGTTGTTCGACATGCCGGCCGCCACCCGGCGCGAACGCACCAAGCAATTGATCGACATGGTGGGCTTGTCGAACGCCAAACGCCGTCCGCTGCGGGAGTACTCGAAGGGGATGACGCGCCGCATCGGTCTGGCGCAGGCCCTGATCAACGATCCCGAACTGATCATGCTCGACGAGCCGACCAGCGGCCTCGATCCGATCGGCACACGCGAAATCAAGGACCTGATCCTCAAGCTCCGCGAGCAGGGGAAGACGGTTCTCTTGTCGAGCCACCTCCTGGCCGACGTCCAGGACGTTTGCGACCGTATCGCGATTCTGCACCATGGCGAGCTCAAGGAACTGGGACGCGTGGACAGCTTGCTCACGATCGGCGACGAGACCGTCGTCCGCGCGGCCGGCTTGTCGGACGCGGCCAAACGCGAGATTCAAGCCGTGATCGAACGTCACCACGGCAGCCTGGTGAGCATGGGCAATCCCACCACCACGCTGGAGGAGCTGTTCCTCAAGATCGTCCACGACAGCACGGCGCGCCCCGGGCGGCGCATCACCGGCTCCGGGCCTGGAGAATCGAACTAGCCCGCGCTCCGTTCCGCTTCACCGACCACTCGATCGTCATCGCGATGGTAATTGACACCGAACTTCTGCCGTTCTTTATCTGGCTCCCCCTGGCACTGGGGTCATGGCTCAAAGTAACCGGCATTCTTTGCGCCGTGGCGATTCTCTTCAGCTACCTTGTGGCGGCCGTGCGCAACGGACCCGTGCGCGGCGCGCAGCTGGTCGGCGCCGGGCTGCGCGGGGGGATTGCCGACCTGGTATTTCTTTCGCCGCGCCGCACGTTCGCCCTGGCGCGGCTGGCGATCCAAGAGTCGCTGCACCGCCGGGTGCTGGTCGCCTTCGCCCTGTTCGCGGTCATTCTGCTGTTTGCCACCTGGTATCTCGACGAGGCCACGGATAACCCGGCGCGGCTCTACTTGAGCTTCGTGCTGACGACGACCACCTATCTGGTGTTGCTGATGGCGCTCTTTTTGAGCGTCTTCAGCCTCCCCAACGACATCGCCAACCGCACCCTCTATACGATCTCGACCAAGCCGGTTCGGCCGAGCGAACTGGTGCTGGGCCGGATGCTGGGATTCGCCCTCGTCGGGACCGTGCTGCTGACGGTGATGGGTGCGGTCAGTTACGTCTTCGTGCTCCGCGGGCTGAGCCATCGGCACGAGATCCTGCCGCAGAAAGTGACGAGCGCCGGCGACAGCCAGGCGGCGGGGCCGACCAGCGGGCGGACGGAGTTGGCCCAGAACCACCATCACGATTTTCAGCTCGATGCCGATGGTCGCGGGCGGACCGACGTTGCCCAGGGGCACTGGCACTCGGTGCAGGTCGTCCGCGACGGCGACCGCGTGACCTACGAAGTGGGACCGCCACAGGGGGCCCTCACCGCCCGGGTGCCGATCTATGGCAAGCTCAGCTTCAAGGACCGGACCGGCACGCCGACACAGAAGGGCTACAACGTCGGCAACGAGTGGACCTATCGCAGCTTCATCGAAGGGGGAACGCTGTCGGCCGCGATCTGGCATTTTTCCGGGCTGCAGGCCGAGATGTTCCCCAACGGCCTCCCTATCGAAATGACAATTCGCGTCTTCCGCACGCACAAGGGGGACATCTCCAAGGGAATTCTCGGGCGGCTGGTGCTGCGGAACCCCGAGACGGGGCTCTCGGCCCCGACCCCCTTCGTGGCCAAGGAGTATTCAACCGACTTGCAGATGATTCCCCTGGAACTGACCGACGACCAGGGGAAGAAGGTCAAGCTGTTCGGCGATCTGGTGACACCCGCTGGACAGCTCGATATCCAGATGCAATGCCTGGAGCTCGAGCAGTACTTTGGGATGGCGCAGCCCGACTTGTACCTCCGGGCGCGCGATGCGTCGTTCACCACGAATTTCATCAAGGGGTACGTCGGCATCTGGCTGCAGATGTTGCTGGTGGTGGGAGCCGGGGTAATGCTCAGCACCTTCCTCAACGGGGCCGTCGCCATGCTGGCCACCTTCGCCATGATGCTGGCGGGCTCGTTCGTGACGACGATCCGGCAGCTCGCCTTCGGAGAATTGCCGGGGGGCGGTCCGGTCGAGGCCGCGGTGCGGATTTTCACGCAGCGGAACCTGACGACGAAGCTCGAGCCCAGCGTCACGACGCAGGCGATCAACCTGTTCGACGAGGGGTTCCGCGGCGCGTTGAAGACCCTCTTGGCGGTGTTGCCCGATTTCACGTCGCTGAGCGACACCGACTACGTGGTGCACGGCTTTGATATTCCCGGCGACATGCTGCTGACGCACGTCGTGACGACGCTGGCCTACCTGGTGCCGATCTTCGTGGCTGCGTTCCTGTTTTTCCGGACTCGTGAGGTGGCTCGATGAACCGCCAGCAGACCCCTTTCGTCCGCAAGATCATTTACCTGGCGATCATCGCCGGCCTGCTCTATCCGCTGACGCTGCTGGGCAAGCCCTCGACGGCCGACGCCACGGGGCGCTTCAAGAGCAAGGGGGGAATGCTCGCCCAATTGCGCGACGAGAACCACCTGGGCCAGGCGAATCTCGGCGAGATCGATCCGTCAAGCGAAGCGATCAAGCTGGCGACCCTCGGCATGCGGGGCGTCGCCGTCAACGTGCTCTGGACCAAGGTCAATCATTACCGCAAGGTCGAGGACTGGACCTCGATGTCGGCGACCCTCGAGCAGATCAAGAAGCTGCAGCCGAATTTCATCGCGGCCTGGCGCTTCCAGGGGTGGAACCTCGCGTACAACATCTCGGTCGAGTTCGACGACTATCGCGATCGCTACTACTGGGTGATCCGCGGCATCAACTTCCTCAAGGAGGGGACCGAGTACAACGAGCGCGAGCCGATCCTGCTCTGGGACATGGGGCACTTCATCTCGCAGAAGATCGGCCGCTCGGACGAGCATCGCCTGTTCCGCAAGATGTTCGTGGCCGACGACGATTTTCACGGCAATCGCCCCTACGGCGAGCGCGATAACTGGCTGGTTGGACGGGGCAAGTTCCTCGAGACCGAGCAGGCCATCGCCGACGGCAAGAAGATGAAGGGGCAGTCGCCGCTCATCTATTTCTCGAACGCTCCCTTGTGCCTCATCTACTACGCGATCGCCCTGGAGGAAGAAGGGCAGTTCAACGAGGCCACGCGCAACGCCTGGGATCAGGCCGCCAAGAGCTGGCAGGCCTACGGCCAGCGCGAGCTCCCCGACGCGGAGGGAAAGCCCTACCGCATGGCCGAAATGGAGAACCACGCGGCGAAGTGGGGCGAGATTCGCAAACAGCTGAGCGACCTGGTGGGGGACGACGTCGAAGCCCAGCTCGTGGCCCAGCTGCGCGAAGCGCTGCCGGCCGAGGCTAAGGAGGCCCTCGACACGCGCCCCGAGGATCGATCAATCCAGCAGCATCAGAAGGCGTTGATGGCCGCGCAGCAGCTAGTGGTGACTTCGCAAAACCTGGCCAAGGCGGCGCCCCCCGAGAAGCGCTCGGCGGCCCAGAAGCTGGCCGACGAGGCCGATCAGAAGCTAGCGCTGGTGCAGTACATCGATACGAGCCGCAACATCGTCAATTACCTGTACTGGCTCGCCCGGTGCCAGGCCGAACGGACCGATACGGCCCTGGCCGCGCACCAGGCTCTCTTCGAGGCCGACAAGGCCTATCGCGACGTCGAATTCGAGCTCGCGGTGGAGCTGTACGAGAAGAGCTTCCAGTCCTGGCGCAAGTTGCTGGATGAGTATCGACCGCTGATGGCCGATAGTGCGCTGGGCGAAGACCTGGTGCGCTCGATCAAGCGCTACGAACGCTGCCTGAAAGAGCTCAAGCAGGACTTCCCGCAGCCGTTCATTCTGCAGGACGTGCGCGACGAGCACGAGATGGTGGAGCCGGGCACGCAGGCCCCCAAGCCGGCGGGCTAGCGATGCTGCGCATGCGGGGACGGGCGTCTAACCGCGTCCGCCCGCCGCGCTAGCGATCTTGTCCGGGCACTTTCAGACCGAGGCGCCGTAGAAGGCGGCGGTTTCCAGTCCCGTGCACGCACGCACGAGCGCCGCCAGGGCGTCGACCTCGGAATCGTCCAGCGGCGCGACCATCGATTCGGCCGGCTTGCGGGCGACGGTGTAGATCTGCACCAGCTTGATGCGTCCCCCGGCGGCCAGGACCTCATTCAGGCGTTGGCAAAAGGCCTCCTGCTCGGCTGCGTCGGGACCGGCGCCGTGGATCCGCATGAACAAGGCCTGGATGACGAGGGGGCGTCGTTGCGCGGCGGCCGTGATGTTCTCGAGGATCCGGCCAAAGGGAATGGTCGTGCGTTCGACCTGGCGATAGTAGGCTTCCGTCCCCGCGTCGAGCTTGGCCCAGATCTCTCCCTGATGGGCGTCGAGGATCTCCAATCCCCGCGCGACGACGGGCCGGTGGAACATGCTGGCGTTGGTGATCAGCACGAGCTTGACCTGCTCGAGCCCGAACTTGCTCTTGAGCGCGGCGCACGCCGCGACGATCTGGTCGAAGTTGCGGAACGTCGTCGGCTCGCCATCGCCGGAGAACGCGATATCGTTGAGCCGCCGCAGGGCGGGCGGGACGTCGTGGAATTTGTCGGTGTGGAACAGCTCGCCGGAGGTTACGAGCGCGAGCATCTCTTCGAGTTCGGCCAGCAGTTCACCGGTCTCGACGAACGTTGTTTCCGCCGCTGAAACGCGGTCGACCTGGCAGTAGATGCAATCGAAGTTGCAGACCTTGTCGGGGTTCAGGTTGATCCCGATCGAGATCCCGCCGGAGCGCCGACTGAGCACCGGGTAGACAAACCGGTTGTGCTCCCACGACCGCTCATGCTGGCGATGCAGCGGCAGGGTCGCGTCGCTCGAACGCTGGGGCTCGTGAGTCGACATGGCGAGCCTGGGGGTAGCGGATGAACCACGAAGGCACCAAGGACACGAAGAACGCCGACGGACTCCGGGTGCACTGGTGTCTGTGGGGTTAGCGCTTCGGCACTAGTTCAACTTCGTCAGCACGGTGAACTCATCCATCGTGATGGTGGTGAGCGAACCGTCGTCGCGCTCGAGGATGAGCATATCGCTAAAGACTTTGTCGTCGACGTTGCGGCGATAATGCAGGCCGTGGCGGCGGCGCTCGGTCCGGACGACCTTGCCGACCGTGGTGGCCGTCCACTCCTGGGAGCCCACCTTGACGTGATGCAGCACCTCAACGCGGTCGCCCGGTTGGAGCTGGGCCAGCAATTGCCGCGAGGCGAGTTCCGTGGCGGGCATGCGAAGTCTCCTGACCGACCTAAAAGTCCCTGTTCCGCGCAGTCAACGGCGCAGCTCGCCTGAGCGATGCCCCATTCGGCCTCGCCGACGACCCTGCTCTATTGTGGGCCGCAGATCGATTCCGGCAAGCCCGGTGCGACGGGGCCGAGCCGCGCCTAGACCTCTTTCGCGTCGATCCAGCTCATCAGGCTGCGGAGCTGGCGGCCCACCTGCTCGATCCCGTGCTCGCGTTCGCGGCGGCGCTGCGCCTTGAACGCCGGGGCGTTGGCCTTGTTCTCGAGGATCCATTCGCGGGCAAACTGGCCGCTTTGGATCTCGCCCAGGATCTTCTTCATCTCGGCCTTGGTCTCTTCCGTGACGATCCGCGGGCCGCGGGTGTAATCGCCGTATTCGGCCGTGTTCGAGATGCTGTACCGCATGTAATTCAGACCGCCGCGGTAGAGCAGGTCGACGATCAGCTTGAGCTCGTGCATGCACTCGAAGTAGGCCATTTCGGGCTGGTAGCCGGCTTCGACGAGCGTTTCGTAGCCCGCCTTGACCAGGGCGCTGACGCCGCCGCAGAGGACGGTCTGCTCGCCAAAGAGGTCGGTTTCGGTTTCCTCGGCGAAGGTGGTTTCGATGACGCCCGCCCGGGTGCCGCCAACTCCCTTGGCATAGGCCATGGCGAGCTGGAACGATTCCTTCTTGGCATTGGGGCTCAGGGCGATGAGGCAGGGGACGCCGCCGCCGCGTTCGAACTCGCTGCGGACCAGGTGGCCGGGCCCCTTGGGAGCGACCAGGGCGATGTCGACGCCTTCCGGCGCTTCGACCTGGCCGAAGTGGACATTGAAGCCGTGCGAGCACATCAGCAGCTTGCCTGGCTTGAGGTTCGGCTTGACGTGGTTGCGATAGATACCGCCCTGGACCTCGTCGGGGAGCAGGATGTTGACCAGGTCTCCCTTGGTGGTCGCCTCTTCGACCGACATCGGCTTGAAGCCATGCTTGACCGCCAGGTCGTAGTTGGCGCTGCCGGGGCGCTGGCCGACGATCACGGTGCAGCCGCTGTCGCGGAGGTTCTGGGCGTGGGCGTGCCCTTGCGAACCGTAGCCGAGAATGGCGATGGTCTTGCCTTTGAGCAGCGAGAGATCGGCGTCGTTATCGTAGTAGATCTTGGCGGGCATGAGATTCTTTCTGGCGTGAGGCGTTGGTGTGGGTGCCGCTGTGGCGTGCCGCGGCGAGAGTTTGTGTGCGTCTAACTGCGATCAGGCCGAAGCTTGCGCGCCCCGCTCCATGCGGAGCCGGCCGGCGCTGCGCACCAGGGCGATGCGGCCGGTGCGGACCAGCTCGATGATGCCCAGCGGGCGCATCAGATCGATGTAGGCCTCGACCTTTCGCTCGGGTCCGGCAATCTCGACGATCACGTCCTCGTTGCCGACGTCGACGATCTTGCCGCGGAATATGTCGGTCAATTCGCGGACCGACGAAAGTCCCCCTTCGCCGCCGGTCTTGACCCGGATCAGCATCAGGTCGCGCTCGACGAAATCCTGAGCGCTGATGTCGTCGACGCGAACGACCGTGACGATCTTTTCGAGCTGCTTGCGGATCTGCAGCAGCACGTTGTCGTCGCCGACGACGACGAACGTCATCCGCGAGAGGTTGGGATCCTCGGTCTCGCCGACGGCCAGGCTGTCGATGTTGTACCCGCGCGAGGCAAGCATACCGGAGATGTGCGCCAGCACACCCGGCACGTTCTGCACCAGTGCGGAAAGGACGTGTCGCATCCGAAACTCCGAGCAAAAAATGCGAAACTGGAATGATATTCTGCTGGGAGGGGCCCAACAAGGGGGAGGTTCGCAGGAGGACGGCCTCAGCCGCCGTCGATCGTCGGGGGCAGCGACCCCGATCGGCGGGATTGTCTCCGCAATCCTCCGGAGGAGGGCGAGTCCCGGACTCGCTCGGCCTCACCGAGGCCGGCGGCCGAAAAAAAGTGCCGAAACGATCAGCACCTCGGCAGCTTGGAGTTCTGCCCCGTCCCCCCCATAATCGTTGCATCCCCGTGGCCGAGCGAGACCGGCAAGCTGGAGAAGTCGCGGGGGCTATTCATCCTCACCCTTGGCTGACCAAATCCATGAATCTCCGCCGCAACCCCCGTCCGCTGCTGGTTGCCTTGCTGTGCCTCGTAACGCCGGGCCTCGCCCTCACACTGGGGACGAACGCACGTCGGGCCGAGGCCGCCGATCCGCCGGCCGAGCGAACCAAATTCCTGCTCATCGGCCACGATAAAGACGGCCATCCCCGCCTCACCCACGAGTATCTCAGCGTCTGCCAGTTGCTGGCCAAGTGCCTGCGGCAAACGCCGGGCGTCGAAACGGTCGTCTCGAACCGCTGGCCGCAGAACGACGCCGACCTCCAGAACGTTAAGGCGATCGTGCTCTATGTTCCCTGGGGGTCGAACATCCTTTTTGACGGGCCGCACCGCGACGCCGCCAGGAAGCTGCTCGACAGCGGCGTGGGGCTCTCGGCCATCCACTGGGCCACCGGCGCCGAGCGCGATGAGTTCGGCGCGCTCTGGCTGCAATATATGGGGGGGTGGTTCCACACCGACTTCAGCAAGATCCAGCACATCAAGAAGCAGTTCACGCTGGTCGAGCCCGAGCATCCGATCTTCCGCGGCGGACCCGAAAAGAACTACGAGCTGTTCGATGAGTTCTACTTCGACCTCCGCTTTGATCCCAACGCGAAGCCGCTGGTGACGGTCGACGTCGACGGCCGGCCGAATACGATTGCCTGGACGTTCGAGCGCACCCACGGGGGGCGGTCGTTCGGCTTCGACGCGGGGCACTATCACAAGAACTTTGGCGACGACGCGTTTCGCCGGTTCGTGGTGAATGGGATCCTCTGGACGGCCCACCGCGAAATCCCACCGACCGGAGCGCCGGCCGCGATCGAGCCGGCCGACCTGGAAATTCCCCCCGCGGCGGAAGCGGCCCAGTGAGCATGTTTCGCGAAGCGTCCTTCGCCGCGCCCGCAATCGAATTGAATGTGGCCAGCGGCCCCCCGCAGGGGCCGCCGCTGGTGCTGCTGCATGGCGTGGTCCGCCGCTGGCAGGACTTCCTGCCGATCGCGGCCGATCTGGCCAGTCGCTGGCAACTGCACGGCATCGACCATCGAGGTCATGGCCGGTCGGGGCGCACCGCGCCGGGCTATCGCGTGGCCGATTACGCCGAGGACGCGGCGGCCTTCGTGGAGCGCGGTCTGGATCAGCCCGCCGTGATCTACGGCCATTCTCTCGGGGCGATGGTCGCTCTGGCCGTGGCGGCCGCGGCGCCGGATCGCGTGCGGGCGCTGGTGCTCGAAGATCCTCCGTGCGAGACCCTCGGGACGCGGATCGAACACACGACCTATCCCGAGATGTTCGCGGCCTGGCGCAAGCTGGCCGAGACCCGGGCCGGCGTGCCCGAGTTGGCGGCGAGGATGGCCGACGTGGTGCTGACCAGCCACGACGGGATTCGCGTTCGGATCGGCGATGTGCGGGACGCGACGAGCTTGCGTTTCACCGCGAGTTGCCTGAGCCAGCTCGATCCTCGCGTGCTCGACCCGCTCGTCGCGGGGACCTGGTACGAGGGCTACTCGCTCGACGCACTCTTGCCGCGCGTGAAATGTCCTGTCCTGATTTTGCAATCCGACGCGTCGGCCGGGGGGATGCTCAGCGACGACGATGCCGAGCGGTTGCTGCGGGGGCTGCCCGATGCAACGCGTGTCCGCTTTCCCGGCGTGGGGCACCTGATTCACTGGGAAGCGCCGGAGCTGGCCCTCCGCCACGTGCTGGCGTTCCTGGAGTCGCTGTAAAGCAAGAGATGCGTCGCGGCGTACGGATCAACCGCCAACTCGGGCAGTTTCCGTCAACCGTGCCAGGTCGTCGAGCCAGCATTCGATGGCCGTGGCCTGGTGGACATTGCGGTCGATGTGCGCGATGGCATCCAGGCAACGTTCCACCGCCAGCGCGGCGGACTCGGCATCGCCAATCGCAACGCCAAGTTTGACGGCGCTGGCCGACAGCACTTCATCGGCCGCCGCCGGTGAGCCCGACAGCGTGCGAATCACCTGCCGATAGAGCTCGGCCGCAAAGCCGATCAACTGTCGGGCACGTTCGCGCCGGGCGGGCGCTTCTTTGCCGGCCGCTTCGACGAAGGCCAGCACGTCGCGGGCCAGCGCCGGACTGTTGAGCGGCGCCTGCGCCAGTCGCTGCAGGAACTCGGCGCGGAACTTCCACAACTCGGGATCGGCCAGCGCGCGCGCCCGGCCGAGGCTCCCCTCGCTGTACCGTGCCAGTGTGGCGGCCGCATCGGGCGAATCGACGATCTGTTGCTCGAGGAGCAAGCGCGCCACGACTTCGGGATGCAAGGGGCGAAAGGCCACCAGTTGCGACCGCGAGCGGATCGTCGGCAACTGCTTCTCGACGCTCGTCCCGAGCAGGATGATCACCGAATCGGCCGGGGGCTCTTCGAGAGTCTTCAAGAGCGCGTTCGCCCCTTCGACGTTGAGATCGTCAGCGTCGTCGATGATGGCCACTTTGCGGCCGCCGCAGAAGGCCTTCAGGCCGATCTCGTGGCACAGTCCCTCCTGCATGCGTTTCTCGCCGGACCCGATCAGCAGCTCCACGGGAATGACGTTCTTGTCGGCCGGCTTGGCAACCACGATCAGGTCGGGATGAGTGCCGGCCGCGACTTGCACGCACGCCTCGCACGTCCCGCACGGAGCGAGCGCCGCGGCCGGACTGCGCTGGCACAAGAGGGCCTGTGCCAACTTCAGTGCGAAGCTGCGCTTGCCGATCCCCTCGGCTCCCACGAAGAGAAACGTGCTCGCCAGCCGGCCGCGCGCGAGCGCCCGCTGAAACTGGGCGACGATCTCGTCGTGTCCTTCGATCCCCTGCCAGCTCACGATGCGGCTCCGCCTCGACCGATGCCCGGCAGACGCTGCGCGGCCGCGTGCCGGATCTGTTCCTGGACGGCCTCGATCGACTGCGACGCGTCGAGCACCAGGATGCGGTTGACGTCGCGCATCGCCTCGGCGTGATAGCCGGCCCGCAACCGCCGTCGGAAGTCGCTGCCGCGCGATTCCATCCGATCCAGCTCGCGGTGCAGCCGGGCTTGGGCCGCGTCGTCGGGAAGATCGAGCAGAAAGGTCAGGTCGGGCATCCGCCCGCGCGTGGCGACGGCGCCCACCTTCCAGATTTCCCCGACGGCCACGCCGCCGGCGTGCCCCTGGTAGACGACGTTCGCCAAGAGGTAGCGATCGGCGACGACGACCTTGCCGGCGGCCAGCGCCGGTTCGATGATCTCGTCAACCATTTGCGCGCGGGCGGCCATGTAGAGCAGCATTTCGCTCGTGGGGCCGATCACGAGCTGCGAGCGGTCGAGCAGGATTTTGCGGACGGCTTCACCCAGCGAGGTGCTCCCCGGGTCGCGGCAGACTTCGACCGGATACCCTTCCTCGCGTAGCCAATCGGCAAACAACGCGATCTGCGTGCTTTTTCCCGAACCGTCGACGCCGTCGAAACTGAAGAACACTGCCAACTCCGGATGAGAACGAGAATCCTAACCGCGAAGGTTACCCAGGCCGCACAGCACGGGCGGAACGAATCGGCACTGAGTTTCTCCTGAGATTCCTGGGTGTCCTGCGTGCGCTACGTGGTCAATCCTTTTTTTCACTTGGCAGGTACGCCCGGACTTCGTTGTGCATGGTGTAGAGCCGGAATTTGTCGCCGTCGGGCACGACAATACCGCTCGACTGGTTGCCGGTCGTGAGCGGGTTGTGGGGATACTTCTCCCAGTGGACGAGGTCCTTGGAGCGGGCGACGTTGACCCGCCACTCGCGCCACTCGGGCGTGTCGGAGCCATGGTAGTAGGCGTAGTAGACTCCGTTGTAACGGATGATCTGGTTGAGCGCCACCGCGTACTTGTCGAAGGCCTCGGGCCCCCGCGCCAGCACCGGCTCGTCCTGCACGTTGCGCCACACTTCCAGGTCGCGCGAAGTCGCCAGCCAGACGCCCTGATCGCCCCGCTCGTAGAAGAGGTACCAGGTGCCGTTCTCGATCCAGGCCGTCGGCGTGCCGTAGGGGCCCGGCGTGAGGGGCTCGCCCGAGGTCTGGCGCACGTCGAGCGTGCCGCGCCGCTTCCAGACGACGCCATCGCTGGAGGTGAGGAGCTGCGCGCGGTCACCGGCCCCTTCGGCAAACAGGTAGTAGAGGCCGTCATGCTCGACGACCATCATGTCTTCGCACCAGGTCTCGCGATAGATCGGGTTGCGTGAGTCGGCTTCCCAGTGCAGGCCGTCGCGCGAGGTGGCCAGCCCCAGCATTTTCTGCCCGGGGCGCGTGCCGTCGTAGCCGGTGAACCAGAGCCGCCATTGGTCTCCTTGACGCAGGATCCAGCCCCGTTCACGGATCTTCACGTCCCAGTGCCCCGCGCCCCCGGCGGTGAAAACGGGATTCTCGGCGGCGGGCGTGAACTCGACGAGCGCGCGCGGAAAGCGAGTCGTTGCGGCAGGGGGGGACGCGGTTGCCGCTTCCTGCGCAGCAATTCGGATCGTGGCGGCCGGCCAACTGGCAAAGGCGAGGACCGCCACCCAAACAACGCGAATCGATTGTACCGCGGAAGGCTTGCCGCTCATTTTCGATTTTCCTGGTCCCGGCGGCATGGTTTCACGCGCGCTGAATGCGATTCGGGCGCGACGGTCCAATCGTACCGCACTCGCACCCGGGATCCTATCGGGTGGCTGCGCCGCGGTTACCCGCGTGCCGGCCTCCGCGCCTGGGCCAGGCGGCTTCGGGTTGAGCGCCGCCAGCGGGCGTGTTATAAGCAACGGCAGGGCCCTCACGCCGAGCCGAGTGGTTGTCGACGGCCCGGCGCCTGCCCGCGCTGGTTCCCGCGACGCGGCCGCGTCACCGGCGCAACCTCATCCGCTAGGCAATCTCGAACGGTCATGGGCGGCGTGGTCACACTGCAAGTTCTTGATGGCGCCGATCGCGGACGGATCTACGAGAATCTGACTCCGACCATCACCATCGGTCGCGAGGAAGGAAACACCATCCAGCTCAACGACGAGCGGGTGAGCCGCTTCCACCTCAAGATTCAGGACGACCAGAATCAGTACGTCCTGACCGATCTCGAAAGCACCAACGGCACCAAGGTCAATGGCGAAGACATCCACCTGCGGATCCTTCGTTTCGGCGACATGATCAGCGTCGGGCGGTCGGTGCTGCTGTTCGGTTCGCGCGAGCAAATTGCCGCGCGCTTGGCGCAACTCCGCGGCCGCGAAGTCCCGCCGGAGCGGACCGTCGACGCCAACGCCGTCGAAGATCCTGTGCCCGAGAAAGCCTCGCTCGATTTCGAGATCAACTGGGGGGACGAGATGCCGGGGCAGTCGACGCTGCACTCGCTGCTCCCCCCCGAACTGCCGGCCCGGCTCAGTCCCGGGCAAGCCGCGCAATTGTGCGAAGTGCTCGAGTACCTGCACATCCGCATCCGCGACCTCCTGGCCTCAGTCAAAGTCGACGAGAAGACCGAGCTCGCCACGCTCGAGCAGCGGCAATGGCAGAATCTGCTCGACCTGCAGGCTCGTCTGGCCGCTTACCTGCGAGCGATTGCCGAACCGCAAGAATGAGCGGCGCGCGGGATCGAACCTGAGGCGGATCGGGCAGGCGTGTCTCTCCAACGCGCCACGCTGCGCAGCCAGGGAAAGGCAGCCTGAACCGCAGATTTCGCAGCTGGGATTCTGAGTCAAGTGCGCGGGCTCGGAGAGCGGCCGCGGCTGGGATTCGACTCCGACTCGCGGCATCCGGCCGATTGTTCCGCCGGCTGGGCGCGGTAAAATCCTGTCTCCGCGGTCGGCCGCAGGGCGCCGCGATGTCTGCCCGGCGTCCCGTCCGGCGTCTCGGGGCGGCCATCCGTCTTGATGGAGCGAGGCACTGATGAGTGTTCCCCCGTTCGTGCATCTGCATTGCCATAGCCACTTCAGCCTGCTGGATGGGGCGAGTCCGATCAAGGGATTGATCGCCCGCACCAAAGAGCTGGGGATGAACGCCCTGGCGCTCACCGATCACGGCAATCTGCACGGGGCGCTCGAGTTCTACAGCAAGGCCAAGGAGGAGGGGATCAATCCGGTCCTGGGTTACGAGGCGTACGTCGCCCCCGGCAGCCGTTTCAAGAAGGATGTCGATACGCTCCAGGAGGCGAGCTACCACCTCACCTTGTTGGCGCAGAACCGCACCGGATTCCAGAACCTCGTCAAGCTCGCTTCGCATGCGTTTCTGGAGGGGTTTTATCGCAAGCCGCGGATCGATCGCGAGCTGCTGGCCCAATACAACGAAGGGATCATCTGCCTCAGCGGCTGCGTGTCGGGCGAGTTCAGCCGGGCCCTGCTCCGCGGAGCAAATCCGCAGCTCGAGCTCGACGCCGCGTGCCAGATCGCCGGCTGGTTCCACAATGTTTTTGGCGACCGCTACTTCATCGAGATCCAGAACAATGGGCTGGAGATCCAGCGTCTGGCCATGGAAGGGGCCGTCGCGGTCGCCAAGCGGATGGGGCTGCCTTTGGTCTGCACCAGCGACGCCCATTACATCCGCCGCGAGGACGCCGAAGCCCAGGACGTGCTCCTGTGCATCAACACCGGCCGCTTCCGCACCGACGTCAACCGGATGCGAATGGAGGGGGACCAGTTCTACCTGCGCAGCCCCGAGGAAATGCTGGCCGCGTTTCCCGGTTACGAGGAGGCGCTCAAGCAGAGCCAGTTGATCGCCGACTCGGTGGACATCGAGCTGAACCTCGGCCAACGGCACTTTCCCAATTTCTCGCCCCCCGCTTCGCTCAGCTCGGCGGAGTATCTCGAACAGCTCTGCGTCGAGGGGCTCAAGCGGCGCTATGCCCACGTGCCCGAGCATCTCGTCGACGGCGAGCTGGCCCCGGTCGTCCGCGAGCGGCTGGATCGCGAATTCTACGTGATCAACAAGCTCGGCTTCGCCAACTACTTCCTGATTGTCTGGGACTTCGTCCGCTTCGCCCACGAGCGGAATATCCCGGCTTCGGCGCGCGGTTCGGGCGTCGGTTCGCTGGTGGCCTTTGCGCTGGGACTGAGCCATGTCTGCCCGCTGAGGTACGACTTGTTGTTCGAGCGTTTCCTCGACGAGAACCGCAAGGAAGCGCCCGATATCGATATCGACTTCTGCAAGGATCGCCGCGGCGAGGTCATCGAGTACGTCAAGCAGAAGTACGGCGAAGCCAACGTCGCCCAGATCGGCACGTTCGGCACCCTGGCCGCGCGGGCCGCGATTCGCGACGTGGGCCGGGCTCTGAGCATGCCCATCCCGCGCGTCGATGCGGTCGTGGCGATGGTGCCCGAGCAATTGGGCATCACGCTCGAAGAAGCGATCGAGATGAGCGCCGATCTCAAGAAGGCCTACGAGTCCGACGCTGAGATCCGCGAGCTGCTGGATTTAGCGCGCAAGATCGAAGGGCTCGCCCGCAACGTCGGCACCCACGCCGCCGCGGTGGTGATCGCCGACCGGCCGCTGGTCGAATACGTGCCGCTGCAGCGGGTGTCGGGCAAGGAAGAAATCATCACCCAGTGGGCGATGGGGGACGTCGAGCGCGCCGGCTTGCTGAAGATGGATTTTCTCGGCCTGCGCAACTTGACGATCCTGGCCAAGGCGGTCGACCTGATCGAGCAGACGACCGGCCAGCGGATCGATCCTTACAGCTTCCCAATGGACGACGGGCCGACGTTCCAACTCCTCTGCCGCGGCGAAACGAAAGGGATCTTTCAGCTCGAAAGCGGCGGCATCCGCGATCTCCTGCAGCGGATGAAGCCCGACCACTTTCGCGACATCATCGCCACCAACGCGCTCTACCGCCCGGGGCCGCTCGAAGGGGGGATGGTCGACGAGTACATCCAGGTCAAGCTCGGCCGCAAGCAGGCCGAGTACAAACATCCCGTGATGGAGGAAGTCCTCGGCGAAACGCACGGGGTGATGGTCTATCAAGAGCAGGTGATGCGGATTCTCAATCGCCTGGGAGGCATCGAGCTTTCCAGCGCCTATACCTGCATCAAGGCGATCAGCAAGAAAAAGCTGTCGATGATCGCCAAGTTCCGCGAAGAGTTCTGCGCGGGATCGGTCCGGCAGGGGCTCGCCAAGAAGGACGCCGTCGAGCTGTTCGACATGGTCGAGAAGTTCGCCGGCTACGGCTTCAACAAGAGCCACTCGACCGCCTACGCCCTGGTCGCGTACATGACGGCCTACCTCAAGGCCCACTATCCGGTCGAGTTCATGGCGGCCCTCCTCTGCGGCGACATGGACGGCCGCAACTTCAAGAAGAAGGACAGCCTCGTCGAGCATCTCGAGGATTGCCGCCGGATGGGGGTCGAGGTCATCCCGCCGAGCGTCAACGGTTCGGGAGGCGATTTCACCGTCGCGGACGGCAAAATCCTCTTCGGCCTGGCGGCGATCAAGGGGTGCGGCCTTCCCGCGGCCGAGCACATCGTGGCAGCCCGCGCCGCCGGACCCTTCCGTGATATCTTCGACTTTTGCGAGCGCGTCGACGCCAGCGTCGTCAATCGGGCCGCCATCGAGTCGCTCGTCAAGGCGGGCGCGCTCGACTGCCTGGGGGGGCGCCGCGCGCAGCTTATGGCCGTGCTCGATCGCGCCCTGCAGGCTGGCGCCGCCGCCCATGCCGATCGCCGCTCGGGACAGAAGGGGCTGTTCGACGACGACTCGGACGACCAGGCCGCGGGGGGGCCCGCCCCCCTGCCCGACTTGCCGGAATGGGATCAACGGCAGCGCGTCGGCTTCGAGAAGGAAGTGCTCGGCTTCTACCTGTCGAGCCATCCCCTGGCCGAGCATACCGAAACCTTCAAGATTTATTGCAGCCATTCGACCGTCGAGGCCGCGGCGCTGCCGCATCGGACGCAGGTGGTGCTCGGCGGCATCCTCGCATCGATCAAGTTTTCGCAAACCAAGAACCCCCGTCCCGGCTCGCAACACACCAAGTACGCCATGTTCGATCTCGAGGACGAGGCGGGCATCATGCGGTCGATTCTCTGGCCCGAGGAGTTCGCCCAGTTCGGCCAGCTGGTCGAGGCCGATAGCATCCTGGTGGTGCGCGGAACGATTGACAAACGGCCGGGCAGCGAAGAGGCCAACCTGATCGTCAACGAGCTGGTGCGGCTCGACGAGCTGGCCAGCCGCTTCACGCGCGGCGTGCGCGTCCGCGTCCACGAGGACAAACACACCGAGAAGACGCTCGAGCAGCTCTACGAGATCCTGCGGGGCTATCCCGGCAGTTGCGAGCTGCAGTTCGTCATTCACCTGGCCGACGGGTCGCGGGTGCTTTGCCCCAGCGAGGGGCTCCGCGTGGCCCTGACCGGCGAGATGAAGCAGCGGGTCGATGAGCTGCTGGGGCCGGGGCACGTCTCGCCCATCGCCATGCCCCCGCCGAAGACGAGCCAGCAAGGGCCGAAGCGCTTCGGACAGCGACAGATGTCGCGTGCCTGAACCCTGCTTTGGCGGACCCCCAGGGGCGGTGTCTTGCGGTGTGCCCGGCGGTCGTCAGGTACGGGTTATGCCGGCTGCAACGGGGCGGCCGGCACGTTTCAGCCGGCGCGGCGGATGTCACCCCGGTTTTCTTGCTTTGCCTATCTTTCCAGATTACGATCGGTAGTTGGCGGTAGATCACGGTTTAGGCAACCGGTGACAGCCGCTCAGACACCTCGAAATCAGTCCGCTCCCGCCTCACCGCAAGCCCCCTGCGGGTCTTGCGCGGCGGGGGCGCACCGGTCATAGGCTTCTCGCGGAACGGGAGTACACGGGTCATGAGGCACGGGCGTTTTTCTCGCGTCTGGACGCTGTTGGCGGTCGTCGCATTAGTGGGCATCGCGCGGCAGGCGTCGGCCCAGCAGCTCGCCGGTGTCGTCGTCGATACCGACGGCGTGCTGCGGATGAGCTTTCCCGATCCGACG
>JAEUIK010000512.1 GCA_016793185.1 Planctomycetaceae bacterium
GATCGTCGTGGGTTACGGCACCAACGAGTCGTTCGCCGGCGCCGCCGGCCTTGAGAAGTTCCAGCAGGGTCTTGAGCGCCTGCTCAAGGAAATTGCCCCCACCAAGGCCCGCCTGGTTTTCCTCTCGCCGCTGAAGCAAGAGGATCTCGGTCGGCCGCTTCCCAACCCCGCGGCGCACAACCGCGACGTTGAGCTCTACTGCGACGCAATTCGCGCCGCTGCCCAGGCGCGCGGCGCCGTGTACGTCGACCTCTACAACACTCTGGGATCCGGCCCCGAGGCGGCTCTCCCAGGTCCTTTGACCGATAACGGCCTCCATCTCACGGGCTACGGTTATTGGCGCGCGGCGGCCACCATCGCGCGCTTGCTTGGCCTGAGCGCCGAGCCGTGGCGCGTCGAGCTGACGCACGATGGGCAAGTTGCGGGCGCCCAGGCGACGACGATCTCGCACGTCGCCGCCAGCGAAGGCACGCTCAAGTTTCGCGTCGAGGATGAACGGCTGCCGATGCCGCTCGCGCCGACCGATGCCGCGCACCAGGGCCTGCTTCCGCACCAGGGCACGTTGCCGGGCAGTGAGCGTGTGCTCGTCGTCAAAGGCCTGCCCGAGGGGAACTACCAGCTCCAGATCGACGGCCGCAAGGTGGCCACCGGCTCCGCCGGCCAATGGGACGCCGGTGTGGCCATCGCCGCCGGCCCCGAGTTCGACCAGGTCGAAGCCTTGCGGCGGGCGATCGTGCACAAGAACGAGCTCTACTTCTACCGGTGGCGCCCGCAGAACGAGACGTATCTGTTCGGCTTCCGCAAGCATGAGCAGGGACAGAACGCCCGCGAAATTCCGTTGTTCGACCCGCTGGTATCGGCGGCCGAGTCGAACCTGGCCGGATTGCGGTTGCCGGCTCCGCACGAATATGCCCTGCTGCCCGAGTGAAGGCTTGATCCATGATTGAAGTTGTTTCGGCGCTGCGGGCCCGGTCCGCGCGATGGTTTTCGGCCGCCGTGCTGGCCAGCGCGGTTGGACTGCTCGTTGTGCCCACCGCTTTCGCCCAGCGCGAACTCAAAGAGATTCCGCTTCCCGATCCCGAGCTCGAGCGGCAGTCGTTCCAGGTGGCCGACGGCTTCGAGGTTTCGCTCTACGCGGCCGACCCGCTGATCGCCAAGCCGATCCAAATGAACTTCGACGCGGCTGGCCGACTCTGGGTCGCCAGTTCCGAGGTCTACCCGCAGATTCTCCCGGGGCAGGTGGCGAACGACCGGATCGTGGTGCTCGAGGATCGCGACGGCGACGGCCAGGCCGACAAGACAACCGTCTTCGCCGACGGCCTCCTCATCCCCACCGGCGTCGAGCCGGGAGACGGCGGCGCGTACGTCGCCAACAGTACCGAATTGGTGCATTTCGCCGACACCGACGGCGACGGCCGCGCCGATCGCCGGCAGACGCTCCTTTCGGGCTTTGGCACCGAGGACACCCACCATATTCTGCACACGCTGCGGTGGGGCCCCGAAGGACTCCTGTACTTCAATCAATCGATCTACATCCACAGCCATATCGAGACCCCGCACGGCGTGCGCCGGCTCAACGGCGGCGGGGTCTGGTACTTTCGCCCCGAGACCCGCGAGCTCGAAGTCTTCATCCGCGGGCTCGTCAACACCTGGGGACACCACTTCGACCGTTTCGGGCAATCGTTCGGCACCGACGGCGCCGGCGGTGAGGGAATCAACTACTTCCTGCCGGGGGCGTATTACTTCACGGCCGTCAACGCCACGCGGATCCTGCACGGCCTGAATCCCGGCAGCCCCAAGCACTGCGGACTGGAGATCGTCAGCGGACGGCATCTCCCCGACGACTGGCAGGGGAATGCCGTTACGAATGACTTCCGCGCCCATCGCGTCTGCCGCTTTGTGCTCAGCGAGGATGGCTCGGGCTATGCGTCGCGGCAGGAGCAGGAGTTGATCAAGTCGACCAACGTCGCCTTCCGCCCAATTGACGTGAAGATGGGCCCCGATGGCGCGATCTACGTCGCGGACTGGTACAACCCGATCATCCAACACGGCGAGGTCGATTTCCGCGATCCGCGCCGCGACCATACGCATGGCCGCATCTGGCGGGTGACCGCCAAGAACCGCCCGCTGGTACCCCGGCCGCAGCTGGTCGGGGCGAGCGTGCCGGAGCTGCTCGATCACTTGCGCGATCCCGAGGAATGGACGCGGCGCATGGCCAAGCGCGTGCTCAAGGAGCGCGGCGCGACCACCGTGGTGCCGGAATTGTCCGCCTGGCTCGAGCGGCTCGACCGCAGCTCGCCGGACGTCGACCAGCACCGCCTCGAAGCCCTCTGGACGTACCAGGCGCTCGACGTCGTCGAGCCGGGTCTGCTGGGTAACCTGCTGCGGGCGGCCGATCCCCGCATTCGCGCCGCCGCCACGCGGGTGGCCTTCCATTGGCACAAACGGCTCTCGAGCCCCACTGACTTGCTGGCGGCTCAAACCCTCGACGAGCATCCGCGCGTGCGACTCGAGGGCGTTCGCGCGCTGGCGCAGCTCGGCACCCCCCGGGCGTTCGCCTTGGCGCTGCGCGCGCTCGATACGCCGCAGGACCGCTATCTCGACTACAGCCTGTGGCTGACCGCGCGCGAACTGGCCCCCGCGTGGCTCCCGGCCCTGGCCCGGGGAGAACTCGATTTCCGGGGCCGCGAAAAGGCCCTGGCCTTTGCGTTGTTGGCCGTCGATTCGGCTGAGGCGGTCGAGCCGATGATCGCGCTGTTCAAGGAGAACCGCGTTCCCGAAAGCTCTCAATCCGCCGGGATCAAACTCATTGCCGCACATGGATCGCCCGACCAGCTCGCCCACCTGTTTGGCCGAGCGGTCACTGACGAGTCTACCCCCGAGGGGCAACGCGTCGAACTGTTCCAGGCCTTGATCGAGGCGGCGCGCAAACGCCGGACGCCCTCGGGCGACCTGGCCCGCGTCGCGGACTTGTTCAACCACGCGAACGAACAGCTGCGAACCGCGGCGATCAACGTGGCGGGTTTGTGGAAACTGAGCGGCGTGCGCGAGCCGCTGGTCACGCTGGCGCAGGCGAACGACACGCCCGCCCCGCTGCGACAAGCGGCCCTGGAAGGGTTGGTGCAAATTGGCGACGCCGAGTGCCGGACAGCGATCGAAGGATTGGCCGAACCGCCGCACGACGGTCCCGTGCGCCTCGCCGCGACCGAAGCCCTGGCCCAACTCGACGTCGAGGCCGGAGCCCGGCGGGCAATCGCTCTGCTGGGCGCGCAGGCTCCCGCTGCCGCCGACGCCGGTCCCGCGCCGGCTCCTCAGCCCGTGGCCGGAGTCAGTCCCCAGCGGCTGTTTGATTTCTTCCTCAAACGCGACAAGGGGCCCGCGGCGCTCGCGACGGCTGTCGCCGAGAATACGTTGCCGCGGGATGTCGCCAAGCTCGGCGTGCGTGCCGCTCGTGGCACCGGCCGCGACGAGTCGGCCCTGATCGCGGCCCTGGAGAAAGCGGGGGGCCTCACGAGCGCTCCCCCCGAGCCGGGCCCCGCCGAAGTGGCGCGCCTGGTGGACGAGGTCAGCTCGCAGGGTGACCCTGCCCGCGGCGAGGCGATCTTCCGCCGCGCCGATCAGCAATGCCTGAAGTGCCATGCCATCGGCGGGGCAGGGGGGCAGGTCGGGCCCGACCTCTCGAGCATCGGAGCCAGCGCACAGATCGACTACCTGATCGAATCGGTGCTGATTCCCAATAAGGCCGTGAAGGAGAACTACCACTCGCTGGTGATCAACACCACCGACGGCCAGGTGCTGACCGGAGTATTGCTCCGGCGCAACGATCAGGAAGTCGTGCTGCGAACCGCCGAGGATCGAGAAATTGCCGTCCCGCTGGCCGACATCGACGAAGAGGCCCCCGGTGCGTCCTTGATGCCGGTCGGACTGGTCGACATGCTGACGCGCGAAGAGGTGGTCGATCTGGTGCGGTTCCTCTCCGAACTGGGGAAAGTCGGTCCGTTCGCTGTCGATCCGGCCCGAGTCGTCCGCCGCTGGCAGGCGCTGGCCGATACGCCGGAGGCCGCCCAGGCGCTCGCGGGAGGAGTCGAAGGCGTGCTCAAGTCTTCCGCAGAGCTGCGTTGGGAACCGGTCTACAGCCAGGTCGCGGGAGTCCTCCCGAGGGAAAGTCTGCCCCTGCTGCAGCCGGGAGGCAAGCGATCCAAGCATTCACTGGTCCGCTGCGAGCTGGACGTCTCCACGGGGGGAAAATTGCGGTTGGCGCCGGCGGATGCCGCCGGACTGCAAGCCTGGATCGACGATCGCCCATTGCCCGCCGACGCCGCTTGGGAGTTCGAGCTCGAACCCGGCCGGCATTGGCTCACGCTGGCGGTTGCCCGCGACGAACACAAAGCCCCGCTTCGCCTCGAGCTGGTTGACGTTCCCGATTCGCCCGCGCGGGCACTGATCGTGGCCGGAAGATAAACGCATCCGCGCGTGGGCGCGGCATGCATCTACGTATTTCACGCGTTTTCACACGGAGGTGAACCGAGATGATCCTCGATTCTCTGGCCCGCCACACGCGCTATACCGCCTGGCTCCCCTCGCTGGCCGAAGCCTTCGAATTCCTGCTCGCCCGGGCCAACGCCGAACTGGCGCCGGGCCGCTACGAAATCGCCGGCGAGCGAATGTTCGCCCTGGTCGCGCAATACGAGACACGTGATTTCGCGAGCGCCGAACCGGAGGCGCACCAAAAGTATCTCGACGTGCAGTATCTGATTGCCGGGCGCGAAACGATCTATTGGACTCCACGGGAGGAGACGGGGCCGGTCACGCAACCCTACGACGCCGAGCGCGATATCTGCTTCTTTGCGCGGAACGAGCGGGGGCGCCCGTTCGAGCTCGCGGCGGGGCATTTTGCGATCTTCCTGCCCGAGGATGCCCACGAGCCCAACTGCCACTGCGGCCCGCCGGGGCGTGTGCACAAGGCGGTGGTCAAGGTGCGCGTCTAGGTCCGCCGGCTGCGGTTGCCCGGCGGGCGGAAACTCCGTACCATGCGAGCGACTTGGCGTCGTTCCTGCGCGGTGCGCGTGCCGAAGCCGTCGGCGGCCGCCGGCTTAGCGACGCGCTCCGAGGGTGCTCCCGGAGCGGCCGCGCAACACCTCCCACCTGAGCGTACTCGTCGGGCCTTATGAAGCAGCGCCTCCTCGACCAATTCGAGAGTTTTTGCCGACTCGCAGGGCAAGCCGCGGTGACCTTCCAGGCCGGCGCCCTGTTGTTCGTGCTCGATGAGGTAGGGGACTGGAAGCTGCTGCAGTCGCTCGCCTCGGCCCATAAGGTGATCGTCGCCGCCGACACGGCCGAGACGCTCCAGGGAGCCAAGGAGCGCGGCATCGCGACGGTCGTGCTGCACATGGCCGATCAGCCCGTCTACGACAAGCTTGGGCAGGCCATGCTGATGTGCGTGGCCGAGGAGCTGCTCCCGCCCGGCGCCCGGGTCATCGCCATCTACAGCGGCTTCGAGCCGAACGAGACGGACTCGATGAGCGTCATCGATCTGGCCGACCATTTGGGTCGACTCACGAGCCGCGACCTGCAGCAGTTGGGCACGAGCGTCCCGCTCGACACGCTGCAAACGGTCGTCAACCTGGCGCTGGAAATCGGCCGCGAAGGGCGCGAGGGCAAGCCGGTCGGAACCTTGTTCGTGGTCGGCGACACCCGCAAGGTCATGGCGAAGAGCCACCCCACGGGGTTCGACCCGGTGCGCGGCTATAGCCGCAAAGAGCGAAACCTGAAAAGCTCGCGGGTCCGCGAAGGGATCAAGGAAATCGCCCAGATGGACGGGGCCATCATCGTGGCGCCCGACGGCACGGTCGAAGCCGCCGCCCGGTACATCGACGCCCAAGCGTCGGAGATCACGCTCTCCAAAGGGCTCGGCGCTCGGCATTGGGCGGCCGCCGCGATCAGCCGGGAAACCAAAGCGGTGGCCGTGGCCGTAAGCGAATCGAGCGGCTCGGTGCGGATCTTCCAGAACGGCGAGGTGGTCCTGCGGATCGAGCCGTTCCGTCGCCCGATGAAGTGGCGCGACTTCGAGTACGAGCCCCCCGCCGCGGGCGAATGACGACGGCCCGCGCTCTAAATGGCGCGCGCCGGACGCCGCATATCGAGGTTCACCTCGAACTTGGCCCGCGGCGCGGATGCCGAGACCACGCGGGCCGGATAGATCAGGCACTCGCCGACCGTCTTGTCCCACTGCTTGAACCGATAGAGCTGCAATCCCGGCTCTTTCGTCGCCTCTGCAGCGTAATGCTGGCTGGCGAGAAAATCGGTCAGAGCCCGCGGGTCGCCCGTGGTGCCCACGAACGTAATCCGTTGCAACTGCTGCTTGGGATCGAAGTAGTACGTGAGCGAACCGGCAATCGAGTGTTCGGTGGTGCCCGTGTAGAGCGGTACGCGATACCCCAGCCAGCCGGGATCGCTGGTGCGGGTCGAGACGCGCGGCCAGCGCCGCAGCACCCAGTCGGGCGTGATATCGAAGCGAAACACTTCGGCGGGGCTCGTGGCTTGCGTCCCTTTGATCTCCATCTGGGCGGGCGAGATATGATGCGCCCCTTGGTGGTCGTGGAGCAGCTGCGCCGCGTGGTGCTCGGCCGTGGCTTCCTTCGACTCGGCGGCCGGCCAGATCGAGGCCACCTTGTCGCGCACGCCCGACGAGGGGGAAGCCAGGTAGGGAATCGCCATGGCCGAAATCAGGCCGATTGTCAAAAGACTACCGCGGTTGAGCATCGCCGCCTCCCGGGGGCTGGGTCCTCCGCCGGCTGCTGGCCGCCTCTCCGAACGTGCGCGGGGACTCACTTACCAGGATCGACCGGATCCCCCTGCGGTCTGCTGGCGGCGCGCTCGCGGCGGCGGTCTTTCCCTAGCCGGCACCCGCGGCACACGCGATCCTGCGCGGCAAATCCGTTACCTTAGGCGCGCGAGGAGGAAGCCGACGAGCCCGGCAATCAGCAGCAAAGTCACCGCGGCCACTGCCAACCCACCAAGCGGTGGAATTGGCCGGCGCACCCGCACGGAAACGGGGCCTCGGGAGACACCGGGGGGCTCGGCAGCGGACGGCGGACGAGTCGCATCCGCCGGAACGGGGGCTGCGCGCGCCGGTTCGTCCGGGGCTGCGGTAGCGACGCGCCGGACCAGCTGCTCGGGCGTTGTTCCCAAGAGCGCGGCGGCGTATTCCAGATCGTCGGCGTAAAGGTGCCGTTCTTCGGCCAGCAGGATTCCCAACGAACGCAGCATGTGCTCCGCCCGCTCGCGCGGATAGGCCTGCGCCAGCCGCTTATAGAACGCGCGAAACGAATCGTCGGCCAGCGCCTCGGCCAGCGTCGGGTAATTGCGCAGAATGTGACCCGGGTTGTGCGCCAGGATCTTGGCCCGGCAATGCTCGGCGACCGGGTCGAGCCGCATCTCGAGGGCCGTCTTGCCGGCCAGGACCAGCAGTTTGTCGCGCACCAAGGGGCGCCGCCGGACCTCGCTCGCTCGGGCGAGGTGCAGGTACAATGCCAGCTCGTCACACGTTTCGGGCATCGGGGTTCCGACCGCCGGGGAAGGCACCGGGTTCACTTCCGTTATTTTGCCCGAATCGCGGCCAGAAACCAACCGCTGCGGCCGCAACTCCCTGTGTCGCGAGAATTAAACGCCCCGGACGACACCTGAGATGGACCTGACCGATTACGAGTGGTTGGTGGGAGACGACGGTCGGCGCGCGCTCGAAGAGGCGTTACCGCTGGAGACGCAGGAGTCGCTCTTGCCGTTGACGGCACGCCTGCGAAAGGAGCACTCCGCACACCGGGCCCACCTGTTGATCGAGCAACTCACGCAGCGCCGGCGGGCCCGCCAGAAGTTCGAACGGGCCGGCGAGATGTACTTCACGCCGGTGGCGCTCGAGCAGGCGACCGATGAGATCGTGGCACGCTACAAGGCGTCGCGCTTCCCGCCCCGGGTCGCCGTGGCCGATTTTTGCTGTGGAATCGGGGGAGACGCGCTCGGACTGGCGCTGGCTTGCGACGAGGTGCGCGGGTTCGACCGCAACCCGGTGCATGCCCTCTTCGCGGCAGTCAACGTCGGAGTCTATCTGGAGCAGGCCGGTCTCCCCCGTGCGCGGTTTCGCGCGACGACAGCCGAGATGGCTGCTTGTGACGGGCGCC
>JAEUIK010000513.1 GCA_016793185.1 Planctomycetaceae bacterium
CGGCACGCTCATCGCGGTCCCCCTGGCCGATTGAGCGCTAATTGGCGACCGTCACGCCCCAACTCACGCCGGGTCGCGGACCGCAGGGACGATAACAGGGAGGTCCCCAGCACGGTCCCCAATAGACCGGCGGAGGGGGAGGGTAGTAGTAGGGATCGACGTAGACCGGCACGGGCGTCGCCACCCGCGCCGCTTGCTGCGGGGGCGGCGCCTGCATCGCGGCCACCACGCGCGGCGTGACCCCTTGCTGCTGGAGCACGATCAAGTCCTGCGCTGTCAGCGGGGCGACCATGCCATTGTTGCGCACGTGCGTGGCAATCAAGTCTTCATTGACGCCCGACTTCGTCATTGTCACGACGTCGTCAATCGTCACTGCGCCGGGCTTGATCTGCTGTCCCAGCTGGGCTTCGATCATCGCGCGGTTCTTGGCTTCGACTTCGTCAAAGGCCTGGCCGATGGCGGCGCCGGTGACCGCGCCGAGCCCGCCGCCGATGAGCGTGCCCGCCAGGGTGTTGCCCGTGGCGCTGCCGATGAGCGCGCCCGCTCCGGCGCCGGTCGCTCCGCCGAAGAGCGCGCCCCGATCGGCGGCATATGGAGACATGCAGCCGGTGGCCGCGAGGCCACTCAGGGCAACCAGGCAGCGAAGCGCGAACCACGGCAGCGGAGCAGTCGCCCGATTCATCGCGAGACATCCTTGTCTGGGGGCGCGGCAACGGTGCCGCCGGGAAAAGCGGGGGCGGATTATTCCAACCGCCATGCGCCCGGTCAAGGCAGGGCGCAACAGGGGGGAGACAGCTAGCGAAGTGGCTCGCGGGAATGCGTGTGCGAACTCGAGCCAGCCTTCCCAAAGGTCCCGAAGCCGTCGTGCCGGCGGCCAGCCAGAACGCCCTGGGGGCCGAAAAGTCCCCCGGTTCACCGCTCGCGGTTATTCGCCCGATCCACCCGGTTTAGTTCCGCGCTCGCGCCACTTCTTGATGGCGGACTGCCGCTCGCCGTCGTTGGCGAACCCCGCGGAGAGAGGAATCACCACCGACTGCGGGTTCTTTTGCAGGAACTTGAAGCCAAAATCGGGATGATTCTCGCCGGCCAGATGGACCAGGATCGCCAGGGCGACGTCGCAGACCTCGGTGCGCACCTCTTGCTGGTTGATATTGTTGCTGCCGAGCACGTTGTGATCGTTCAACAGCGGCTCGATCAAGTTGGCATGCTCGGCCCCGCCAAAGCGGCCGACCACGAGCATGGCATATTGTTGAGCGTACGGTTGAGCCGTGCCCGAGCGCAGGGCCGCCAGAGCCGGATCGAGGGCCTCGCCCAGCCCGTATTGCAGCGAGAGCATGAAGTTGTGGTACGTCGAAAAAGTGCCGGAGTTGCGTCCGACCCAAGTCCCCAGGAGCTTTCGCACCGGCTTCGACCGGCGCGGATCGTTCATGATCTGCTGAAACGCCGGCTGGTAACTGAACGTGTGGAGATAGGATACCAGCGCGTCGGTGACCTGCACGTCGGCGCGCGTCGCGACAAAGAAGAGCGTCACGACGCTTCCCAGCGGCGCCGCCCGCCGCGCCCGCTGATCGGGCGCAAAGATCACCTGTTGGAGCTGAGCGCAACGCTGTTGCAGCGCTTCGTCCAACGGGGCGTTCGGAGCGTCGGCCGCCTCGAGCAGATCGGGCTCGGCACGCTGCATCTCGACAAACAACTCGCGCGCGGCGGGCTCGTCGCCCACCAACTCGCGAAAGCGTTCCCAACCGGGGAGGCTCAGCCCCTCGCTGCCATCCGTATCGGCGGCAAAATCCGCCAGTCGCGCCCGCAGATCGAGTTCGAGAACGCTGGCAAGCACCCGGCGGCAGCGCCACCGGATTTCGGCATCGTCGGACTGTAGACCTGTCAGGAGGGCCTGCTTGGCCGGCACGCCAAGCTGCGTCAGTTCGCGCATGGCCCGTTGTCGGACCGGGTAGGAATCGTCTCCCAACTGGCGGACCAGTTCCTGGGCCCGCTGCTGGAGACCAGGCTCATCTCCGCGAGCGATGCCGGGAACGAATAGTATCGCACTCAGGGCGAGTGCACCGAGAAACGTCCGGCTGGCGAGGGAACGCCGCATGGGATCCGGCTCCTGGTTGCGAACTCAGGCGACCCCAGCAACTCACGGTGCGGTGTGATTACAGGGTCCTTTTCACCGCTCCATTGTAGGCAGTCCCCCGGGAAATGGTCCAGGAATTCGTCGGGCGTCGGCGTCTCCATCCGACCACGGCTGGACCGATACGCTTGTCTGACTGGCGAACTGTGGCGATTAAGTCGCCGCGCCGGGCGCCAACGGTCGCGCGGGAGCAAGCCGCTGATTTCGTGTCGCGCGCGATAGTTCTGGCGCGCCCGAGCCGACCCTCACCCGGTGGAACCTGCGGAGGCACGGGAACGCCAGACCTGCCAGTGGCGCCCCGGCGAAATCTCGGGAGATCCGCCAGTTGTGCGGATGTTTGCGGCGCAGCTTGCCGCTCGGGAGCCCGGCGGCTAAGATAACACGCACATCGGGATTTGAGGCCGCTTGCAGCCAACATCTGCTAAAGTGCCATTGCCGGTCCGGGGCCTAGCGCCGGTCTGGCAATCCAGCTGAATCAGAACTCAAGCCGCAGGCGCCGACGGTGCGCGTGCGGTTCTTTTTTTGGTCGTGTGGTCCGCCGCACGACTCACCAAGCACTTCACGCTCGTCGATTCTCCGGCGGCGGATCTCGCTCGATGCCCCCCCCTTGGGCGCCCCCGCGCCTCGGGGCAACGACTCGAGGTACGGCGTTGGACACCTCCCGCGAGTTCGACAGCGTTACGAAACTGGACAGCGTTACGAAATCGCAGAGCGCGACACCAGCGCTTCAGAACTGGACAAGGCTATGAAACACGACGCCTCGCAACCCCCCCGCGCTTCCCAACTGGGAGGTTCGACGACCGCGGTCCACGCCGGCGAGCAGCGACAAAAGCCGGGTGACGCGATCACCGATCCCATCTTCTGCGCGTCGACGTACACGTTTCCCGATACGCAAGCCGTCATCGACTTCATCGAGCAAAAGTTGCCGCGCGAAGAGTATGGCCGCTATGGCAACCCCAGCGAGAAGATCGTCGAGGCCAAGCTGGCCGAACTGGAAGGCGCCGAAGCGGCAATCCTCTTCACCACCGGCATGTCGGCCTTTGTCGGGTTGCTGATGGCCAAGCTCAACGCCGGCGACGAGGTCATCTTTTTCGACGAGTGCTACCACCGCAGTCGCGAGTTTTGCACGAAGCATCTGTCGCGGTTTGGCGTTAAGACGGTGCAAGTCCGCGCGTGCGATTACGCCGCGATGGAAGCCGCGATCACGCCGCGGACCCGGCTGCTGATCAGCGAATCGCCGACCAACCCGCATCTGAGCGTCGTCGACCTCGAAAAGTTCGTCGACCTGGGACGCCGCCGCGGCGTCGAAACGCTCATCGATGCCACGTTGGCCACGCCTTACAACCTCCGGCCGATCGCGGCGGGGGTCGACTACGTGCTGCACTCGGCCACCAAGTACCTGGCCGGGCACAACGACCTCTTGGCCGGGGTTCTGGCAGGCTCGCGGGAAAAACTTGAGCCAGTCCGCAAGCTCCGCGGCATTCTGGGGACGATCAATTCGCCGCACAACATCTACCTGCTGCAACGTGGCCTGAAAACGTTCGAGCTGCGCATCGAACGCCATAACGCCAATGGCCTGGCCGTCGCGCGGTTTCTCGACCAGCACCCGCGGATCGAGAAGGTGTACTATCCTGGACTCGAGTCGCACCCCTACTTCGAGGTTGCCCAACGCACCATGCGCGGCTTCGGCGGACTGGTCACGTTCCTGGTCCGCGACGCCGATTGGCGGCAGACGGCCGCGGTTGTCGACGCCTGCCGCATTCCGCGGATCGCGCCCAGCCTGGGAGGCGTCGAATCCTTGATCGAACAACCGTTGGTGATGAGTTACTTCGAATGCACGCCCGAGGATCGACAGCGATTCGGCATTCCGGACAACATGATTCGCCTGTCGTGCGGCATCGAGAACAGCGAGGATCTGATCGCCGACCTCGCGCAGGCCTTGGCGCAGTAGTCGAAGGGGCGATCGCCGCGCGGGATTTTCACCGGGATTCATGGCCAACTCGCCGCTACGGTTTGAACCCGGCACGGCCTGAAGTGAACTAACCGTCGTGCCTGCCCGTCGTTGACTGGCGACGTGCCGCGGCGCCCACGACATGCCCCGAGACGCACTGAGGTTGACGCTTCCATGCAGTTCCGTACCCGCGCGATCCATGTTGGACAGGCCTGCGATCCGGCGACCGGCGCCGTGGTTCCCCCCCTGTACCTGGCGACCACGTTCGTGCAGCGCGCCGCCGGCGAAGCCGCCGAGTTTGATTACTCGCGCAGCGGAAACCCCACGCGCAAGGCGTTTGAGACGACGTTGGCCTCGCTGGAAGGAGGCTGTGGGAGCCTGGCGTTCGCATCCGGTATGGCAGCCACGCATTGCGTTTCGATGCTGCTGGAGCCCGGCGATCACGTCGTGGCCGGAGCCGACATTTACGGTGGCACCTATCGGCTGCTGCACAAGATCGCCAGCCGCGCGGGAGTGCGCGTCACGCTGGCTTCCTCGCAGCACCTCGACCAGCTCGCCGCGGCGATCAATCCCCGCACCAGGCTGATTTGGATCGAGAGTCCTGGTAATCCCCTCCTGTCGATCACCGACCTGGCCGGCTGTGCCGAGCTGGCGCACCGTCACGGCGCCTGGCTCGGCGTCGACAACACCTTTGCCACGCCGGTCCTCACGCGTCCGCTGGAGTTCGGAGCCGACATCGTCATGCACTCGGCCACCAAGTACCTGGGGGGGCACAGTGACGTGCTGGGGGGGGCCTTGGTGGTGCAAAATCCGGAGTTGCTCGCGCAGCTCTATTTCATTCAGAATGCCACGGGAGGCGTCATGGCCCCCTGGGAATCGTTCTTGTGCTCGCGCGGCCTGAAGACGCTGGAACTCCGCGTCCGCGAGCAATGCCGCACGGCGCAGTTGATCGCCGACTATCTGTCGACGCACTCTCAGGTCGAACGCGTGCTCTACCCCGGGCTCGCCAGTCATCCGGGTCACGAGTTGGCGCGCCGGCAAATGCAGGGGGGCTTTGGCGCGATGCTGAGCTTCGAGATCCGCGCGGACTTTGCCGCCGCCAAGCGGTTCGTCGAAAGCACGCGCTTGTTTCAACTGGCTGTCAGCCTGGGGTCGGTCGAATCGCTGATCGAGCAGCCGGCCTCCATGTCGCACGCGAGCTATGACCCCGCCGACCGACAGGCCCACGGGATCTCCGATGGCCTGGTGCGGCTGAGCGTGGGGCTCGAAGCCTTCGAGGATCTGCGCGCCGATCTGGAGCAGGCGTTCGCGGCCCTCTAGCCCGTGTCGGCCGATGCCGCCCGCGGGGTTCAAGCGCTCCACTGCCCCACACCCGCGCACGGCGTCCCGCCGCGCCTCGCTGCCAGCGTTCCGCCTGCCAGCATTTCATTCGCTGTCTTGTGAGGCTGCGTTGATTGGAAAAACCTTGCTGATTTCAGTGACTTTTCCGGCAGTCGAGCGGAGGCCACGGCCGATAAACCCCGCGACGTCTCCGACTGCCGGTTGGGGCGTCACCATCCAATCCTCAGGGGTGGCTGCGGACGGCAAAGCGAGGCGGCACAGAATGAAGCGTGTACTACTCTCGACCATGACCTGGGTTTTCGCCGCGGCACTGCTGCTGCTCGCGGCGGCGCCTGCGCCGGCCCAGGACGACGAGGGCCCCGCCCTGGCCCGTGCCGCCAAGGTCAGCTCCCGCAAGTCGCGGCAACCGCGGGTCGAATCCGATCCTCCGCCGCCAGGGCCGATCGAGTTTGGAAACTGGGGCG
>JAEUIK010000542.1 GCA_016793185.1 Planctomycetaceae bacterium
CAGCCTCTCCCGCGCCCCTTCCGCAAGTCGGGGCACGTGGCGATCGAGCAAGTCTCGCTCGTCGTGAAGTGACCGGGACACAACCGGGCGCGGCGCCGCGGGGAGTCAGCTCCAATCGAAATCGCGGTACTCGCGGACCACTTGCCCACTGCGCAGGTAGGCCTGGGTATCGACGTTGGGATTGAAGTGCGTGACGACCCATTTGCGCGTGTTGCCCAAGCTGTCGCTCTGGCCGTTGCGGACGACCTCGACGTGGACGACCGGCACGCCGTTGGCGAGCACCTCCCAATTCGAGGCGGCAATGGTTTCGGGAATGCGCGGAATCGCTTCGGAGATGATCCGCCCGAGGGGACCGGCGAGCGGCGCGCTCCCCAGGCTCGCGCTGTGGCCGTTGAAGGGGCTTTCGCGCTCCGGCGACGGGACGCCCCCCAGGGTGCTGACGAAAACCTCTCCGGCGTGCTCGTAGTCGTCGCTGATGAGCTCCTCGAAGGAGCGCGCGCGACGGCGCGCCCGGCGGAGATTCTCGCCCACCACAACGATCGCCAATCCCAGCACCAGCGTCATCGCCAGCGAGATTTGCTGCGCCGCGTCGCCGACCAACAGCGAATGGCGGGGCGCCAGGAACAACCAAGAGGTGGCCAGGCTGCCGGCCCCCAGCGCGAGCAGGCTCGGTCCCAGGCCGGTGCGCACCGCCACGACCACCAGTCCCAGCAAGAGAAACGCGAAGGGGACGCGGTCCTGAACGTAGGGGTCGATCAGCCAGCGTGCGCCGACCGAGGCCGCCGTGAGAAGAATTGCGAATCCATAGCGCGCCAGCGGGCGCAGGTCGTGGCTGGGCACAATCGGTCTCCTGCCAACAGAACCTCAGCCCCGGAAAAGTCGCGTGCTGGCCCGCGCCTCGAACCCCAGCATCGTACGGTTGTCGCGGCAGTGCGCCAATCTTTTCGCCCTTCGATTTTGCGCGCGATTTCGATTAGGCTGGCACCGCGGACCCGCGGCGCGCCGCGCCCGCGAACATTGGCCGGGGGTGTTCGACGACCCGTTTCGCAAGGTGCTCATGGATCCACGAGTTGCTAACTCTCTCAACGCGGCGAGCCGCCGGATTATTGCCGCCATGCTGGCGCTGACCGCCATGCTCGCGACCACGCCGGCCCCGGCCGCCACGGTCGACGTCAAGGTGATGACGTTCAATATCCGCTTCGATAATGCCAGCATCGGGAATCGCCTCAATCCCAATGGTTGGGTAACGCTCGGGCAGACTTACGGCGACCGCCGGCTGCGCGTCTACGACGTGATTCAGACCTTTGCGCCGGATCTGCTCGGAACCCAGGAGGGACTTCCCAATCAGATCGCCGACCTCCAGGGGACGCTGGCAGGCTACGGCTTCTATGGCCAGGGACGCAACGGCGGAAGCGTTGGCGAGCACAGCGGGATCTTCTACAACGCGACGCGATTCACCCCGCTGGCCCAGGGGGACTTCTGGCTGAGCGCGACGCCCACAGTGCCGGGCACGACCTTCACGGGGGGAGGTTCCGACACCGGCAATCCGCGGATGGCGACCTGGATGAAGCTCTACGACCACCAGAGCCTGCAAACCTATTTCGTGCTCAACACCCACTGGTCGCTCGACACGCAGGCCCGCAATCAATCGGCGGCCCTGATCCGCGCGCAAATCGATCAGCTTGCCGGCGGCCTGCCGTTGATCGTGATGGGGGACTTCAACGCGACGCTGGGGAGCTCCGCCCTGCAGACGCTGACCGGGGCGACGGCGGCCGGATTCAAACTGACCGACGCCTACCGCGCCGTGTACCCAACCGCCAGTTCCCAAGAGGCGACCTATCACAACTTCACCGGCAGCACCGCGGGCTCGTCGATCGATCACGTCTTCTCCTCGCCGGGCGTCTTCACGGCGACGGGCGCGCAGATCGTGCGGACGTCGTACCCGGGAGGCTATTATCCCTCGGACCATTATCCGGTCACGGCAACGCTGCGCATCGCGGTTGTGCCCGAGCCCTCGGCGTGGCTGCTGGCAGGTCTCGGCGCGGCGATTGCCATCGCCGGCGGCCGTCTCAGGCGCCGGCCCGCGCGCGAGCGCAGGCGCCGCAACTCTGTCTAACGCGCGGATGGTCCGGGAATCAGTTCGGTGGTGGCCCGTGCCTTGATCTGATCTCCCTCGCGCAGCAGGTAGAGCACGGTGGCTGCCCGCTGCGTTGCGGCGATTTGTCGGACCTCGGCGGCCGCCAGCTTCCGGGCGTCGACGGCCTCGCTGCCGGCGATGGTGAACAAGGTCCGCAAGAATCGTGGCTCCACCGATTCGACCAACCCCAGGACGCCGCCGTCGAGCCGCGCAAACAAAGCGAATTTGCCTTGCTCCGAGGTGTAGGGCGCACCGAAGCCCGACTGCGCGTTCAGACGCGGCTCTGGATCGTCGACAAGAATATCCTCTGGCTCGGTCCAAAGAATCTTGTCTTCGGTCGCAAGCGTGCCGATCGCCAGTGTCACGGATGCACCGTCGGCGACATGATGCATGGCGATGCCCGAGCCGCGGGGGTATTTGCCATCGAATTTGGCGCCCTCGGGCGGGAACGCCAGCCCGAGTCCGGTCACGGCGGCGTAACGCGTGAAACCTGCGCGGGCCTCGTCGGCGGCTGCGTCGGCGGGCTCGTCGGTAAACACGTTGGGCATCGTCGTGACGAATTGCTTGTTATGAGCGCTGTCCCAGGGTTCGTTGAGGCGGTACTTGCGAAAGAGCGTGGTCTCGTCGAGGTAGGGGAGCAACAACACCCGCGAGCTATGCCAGGGCTTTCCATCCGGACCCACGAGCCGGGCGGGGGGAAACTGCCCGTAGGTTTCGTGGAATTTCTGCAGCGCCGCGCCAATCCGGTAGAGGTTGCCGACGGAGCGCGCGATCCGTGCTTGCTCGGCCTCAGCCGGTCGCGCATGCGGCGCGGGCCCCGTGTCGATCACCAGCACGCCCGGCAGCGTTTTCAGCATCGCGGTCGTCGCCTGCGGTCGGATCAGTAGGACCGGCTGCCGCGGTGGGAGCTTGGCCGCGGCGTCGGGTGCAACCTTGGCTTCGACGATGCCCTCTGCGTGCAGGTTGGTGACTTCGACCCGCAGCACTTGCGCCCCGTCGAGTCGCTGCGCCGTCCCTGCGAGCAGTCCGAGGTAGTAGCCTTCGGTCAGGGGAGCGCCGCGGGCCGGGCCGTCGGGCTGGGGCTGCCGAGACGGCGTCAGGAAAATCACGCCGCCGGGCTTGATTCGGGCAATCTTGCCCACGAAAGGAAGGGGATCGTCCGTCAGCGGGACGCGGAGCACGACCCGTCCATCCGCGGTCACCGGCGGTGGAGCGGCGGACAGTGTCGCGGGCCGGGCAGCCTCTGCGAGCAGCAGCATGAATCCGCCGGCGATGACTGCATGGCGCATGATATCCCCCTGGTCTCGAGTTCGTGGGACGACGCGCGGACCCTGGGTGGGCGCCGGATCGCGTCACCGCGGACTAGGCGAGAGCAGCCCTGAGATATAACGCGCCCGCGGCAGAATTGTGGCTTCGCCGCGTCCGTTTTCGCGACTGGGGCCGTGGTAGTCGAACGGCGGCCTGTCGGCTGGCGGCTGGCACGTAGAGAACCAGACGCCCGCCGAGCGGGTCGACGGGCGCCTGGCTGGGTTCAGCAGCCTGCCACGGAGGATGGCGGGGACATCAATACGAGCGGGATAACGAGAAATCGAGCGTCTGCGTTTGCGTCGAGCTCGAGATCGTCGTGGAGCGCTGCAGCGTGTCGTAGCGATACGCCGAGACAT
>JAEUIK010000546.1 GCA_016793185.1 Planctomycetaceae bacterium
ACCGCCGGCGCGAGGCAAAGCCCGCGCCGCTTGAGTAGGGTGGCCAAGAGAGCCGCGGCGACTGGCACGCTGCGACAATCGCGCCGCAGTCGAGACCTCTTTTCCTGAGCAACACGCATGGCACGCTGGATCGCAGCTGCACAAGTCGCCGACGTCCCCGCTGGCACGTGCCGGGAGCTGGTCGTCGCCGAGCGGATCGTGGCGCTGTTCTGCGTCGACGGCGAGTTCTTCGCCTTGGACGGCGTCTGCCCGCACCAGGGGGGCCCCTTGGGACAAGGAGATCTCGAGGGCTGCGTGGTCACCTGCCCCTGGCATGGCTGGCAGTTCGATGTTCGCACCGGCCAGCATCAGGTGCATCCAAATCTGGTGCAACCACGGTTGGCAGTTCGCATCGACGGAGGTACGGTGTACGTCGACGTGGGCGATTGACCGAGCCCCCTTCTCGGCCAGTCGAGGAAACGCCGGGGCGGCGAGAGAAGGGGCGAGCCGCGACCGATCGCGGCGGGTGGCGTGGTGCCTTGATCGAATACCGTCCGTTCCGCAACAGCGACCCGCCGGCCCTGGCCGAGATCTGGCGCGCCCGAGCGCAAGAGCGCGGTCTCATGCAGCCCATGACCGCTGCGCTCTTCGAGGACCTGGTCCTCTCCAAGCCCTACTTCGATAATCAGGGGCTGATCGTCGCGCTCGAAGACGGGCTGCCGGTCGGCTTCGTCCACGCCGGCTTCGGCCCCAACGACGATTACTCGGGCCTTTCCACGCAACTCGGCGTCACCTGCATGCTGATGGTCCGCGAGCCTGCGCGGGGACGCGGCATTGGCTCGACTTTGCTGGGGCACAGCGAACAGTATTTGCGTTCGCGCGGCGCGCAGGTCCTCTACGGCGGCGGGATCCACCCGCTCGATCCCTTCTACCTCGGACTCTACGGCGGCAGCGAGCTGCCCGGCGTCCTCGGCTCCGACGCCGACGCCCAGCGGCTGTACCGCGCCTCGGGCTACCAGGAAATCGATCACTGCGTGATCCTGCACAAAGAGCTGGCCGGCTTCCGGCCCACCGTCAATCGCCAGCAGATGCTGGTGCGACGTCAGACTTCGATTCGCACGACCGTCAATCCGCGTCCCGAAACGTGGTGGGATGCCTGCACCTTCGGCGGCTTCGACCGCGTCCAGTTCGAGCTCCTCAACACCCAAGGCCGACAAGTGGCTCAGGCCACCGTCTGGAGCATGGAACCGATGGGGACGAGCTGGGGATTCCGGGCCGGGGGGGTGATTCGCGTCGAAGTGCCCGACGACTGCCGCCGGCAAGGCTACGCCACGTACCTGCTCAACGAAGTGATGCGGCACCAGCAGCAGCAAGGCGTCGCCGTCCTCGAAACCCAGACGATGGCGCAAAACACGGTCGCGCTGGCGATGTACGCACGCCTGGGCTTCCACGAGGTCGATCGCGGCACCGTGTTTCGCAAGCAAGACGATCTCGCGTCGCTGCCCGTCAGCATTCCCGAACAGCAGATTCCGCTGGGTACGCCCTTTCGGCGCAAGCCGAGCTAACGGAGTCGACTACGAGCGCGATGGCGCGCACGTGCGCTCGAGCCACCAGTCGATCTCGAACGCGAGATCGTCCCACAGCAGCGGTTTGGCCAGGAGGCAGACCGCGCCGGCTGCGCGAACCAACGCATCCTGCTCGGGACGCGGGAACCCCGTGATCGCGATCACGGGCGCCGGCTGCAACCGCGCGGCGAACTCGGCGAGATGCTCCACGCGCTGGACGTCAAGCTCGTCCGCATGCCAGAGCCCGCAGACGGCGGCGCCCCGTGGTTCCACCGCCGCGGCAGTGCGACTCACGCGCCAGCCCTGCGCACGCGCCAGGTCTGCGAGCCATGTGTCCTCGCTCGGCGCCGGCCCCCCCAGGCAGATCGTCGGCGCGCGCCGGCGGGGGGCGGCCGGCTTGAGGCTCGGCATCAACAACAGCCGTTCCTCGTCGCGCCAGGTCGGGGGGAGCGCCCACTCGGTCGGACGCCGGCGCCGCCAGGCGTCGAGGTGCCGCACCCAGCGCGGGGCGAACTGGTGCCAACCGACATGGACGATGCCCGGCAGGGGACTACCAGAACGGGCTTCGCCTTCGCACCACGCTCCGCACAAGGCAACCAGCACGGCCAGCGGCGCCTGGCGGCGCAGGGCATGCACCGCTTCGGCATTCAACTCGCCGGGACGCAGCTGGCCGAGCACCATCACGTCGGGGGGCTGCCGGCCGCGCTGGCAGTCGTGCTCGAGGCTCGTCAGTGCCGCGGCAAGCGACTCCCGCGCGTCGAGCGTGCAGGCCCCGCGCGACGCATCGGCCTGCAGGCGGCGCAGCGCCGGCCGAAAGTCCAACGCCTCCGCATCTCCCACGAACCAGACGCGGGCTGCGCGTGCCGCTTGCGTCGTCGCGGACCGAGTCGTTGTCGTGGTGGGAAGCGTCATGCGTGGCCGACCGGCCGATCAGAGGGTGATGGTCTGTTCGCGCTCGAGAATCGCTTCGCGAGCCTGGAGTGCACTCTCGGCGCTCCGCAGCGCGGCCAGGAACTGATTGTCGGCCAGCATGCGGCTCAACCGGGCGAGCACGCGCAGATGCCCCTGGTCATCGGTCGAGAGAATCAAGAAGAACAGATCGGTCAGCAATCCTCGATTGCCGCTGAAGGGGATCCCTTGCGAAGTCCGCCCAAACGCCAGGAAGGGTTGGGCCAACATTCCCGGACTGGGGCGGCGAGGGTGGAGCAGGGCGACCCCGTTGTCGAGCGCGGTCGGATAGAGATCCTCGCGCTGGCGGACGATCTCGGCCATCCGCTCGGGATCCCACAGCCAGCCGGTCTGCGCGGCCAGCTCGCACATCGAGGTGATCACCGAGCTGCGCGTCCGCGCCGGGAGGGGGATGGCAATCGCCTCCAGCGGCAGCAGCTCGCCGATCGAAACGGCCTCGGCCGCCGGCGGAGCCGAGCGCTCGAGCGCTGTCTCGAGTTGCCCCAACTCCAGCTCGTCGAGAGCGCCGATCCGCTGCTCCAGCCAGTGATGCACCTCGGAGGGCGAAAAGCGCCACTGCCCCGCGACGCGCCGCGCCGGCAACTGCCCGCGATCCGCCATCTTGGCGACCTGCGCCGCCGAAATGTGCAGGTAGTCGGCCAGTCCAGCTATGTCGAAATCGTCGTCGGGCATAGGGTGATTGGTTTCAGAGCGAGGAGAAGTGACCGCAACGGCACACAGGCCCAGGAGAAGATTGTGAGCTTTGGTTCTCGACGATGCACGGCTCGTTGAACGGATTCTTGCTTCGTGGCTTCGTGCCTGGGTGGTCGATTCTTCTGCCAAATCCTAGAGGCGCGAGCTGGCCCCGCTGGCGGCCCAGGCGAAGTCGGGGTTCACGCCCGCGAGCATGGTCCCCTGCCCGGGGCGATTTCCGGGAGGCGTCGCTTGCTGCGTGCCGGGAGGTTGCTCGAGGGGTCGATCTTCGGCCGCGCGGACCTGCAGGATCCAGAGCACGCGCGGCTCGTCGCTGGCGTTCAGGTTCGAACCGTGCGGTGTCAGGTAGTTCATGAAGACGACGTCCCCCGCCTCGGCCGGCAACTCGATCGCGGACTCCAGCGGATAGCGCCGCGGATCGAGAATATGCCCGTCGTCGGCAATGTGCTCCAGCGGCCGCGTGACGCCCGGAATCGCCCGAAAGCAGCCGCGCGCACTGGTCGTGCTGGTCAGGTGCACCAGCACGGTGCAGACCGAATGTTGGGCGTGGGGAAAGTACGGGTGATCCTGGTGCAGCGGAAAAACCGCGCGATCGTCGCGCGTCTTGACGTTGATTTTCGAATGGTGCAGCTGCACGTTCGGTCCCACGAGCTGCGCCATCCGCTGGACCAGACGCGGATCGGTCAGGTAGCGCGAGTAGACGCTCGAGTGCAACTGCGGGTCGCGGAGGGTGGTCATCTTCTTGACGCCGAAGTGGCTCGTGTGCTGGCCGGCGGCGCCGTCGTCGGCGCGCTGCCAGAGGGCCTGCGCCTCGCCCCGGAGCGCGGCGACATCGTCGGGCGCAAGCACGCCCCGCGCGATGACGTAGCCGTCGCGGCGGTAGGCTTCGATCTCGCTTGCCGTGAAGCTCACGCCTGATCCCCCTTCGCGCCCCCTCGGCGCTTCCACTGGCGCCGGCCCCACTCGATCGGCCAGGCAGCCCCGCTGCCGATTGCCAGCGCCGCGAGCAGCCACTTCCAACCCGGCAGTCCGACGTCCGGATGCCAGAGCACGACCGCATACAGCGTCGCGGCCCCCAGCAGCATGACGACTCCGGCCCATTCGGTCCAGCGCCCGCAGCCCCTCCCCTCCGAAATCACGCGCCGCAGTGCGAATCCGATCGGCAGGGCGAGCAAGAACCACGCGGCGGGCTTGTTGGGAACTCGCAACGTGAGCAACTCGAACTCGCGCCAGCTCTCGGCATTCCACAGCGGGATCTGGTACTCGTCGTGCCAACGCGGCACAAAATGCCGGTCCGACAGCGTCAAAGAGACCACTGCCAGCGCGACCATCCACGCCGCCTTGAAAACAGGAGGACTGCGCCGCAGCGCAGGCAAGAGTGCCGCGCCGAGCAGGCAGATCGCGATCCCGCCGACGATGAGGCCATTAGCCAGTGGTGCAAGATACTGTTCGAGGTTGGAGAACCATCCAGCCCTGCCCACTCTCAA
>JAEUIK010000557.1 GCA_016793185.1 Planctomycetaceae bacterium
CTACTTTGGCCAGGCGTAACGGAGTCGTGTGGCGGCCTCAGGGAACGTCGGCCAGCGCGACTTCCTTGCCCGCTCGGGTGCAGAGTCCCGCCAGCACGGCCGGCTGAATCGTCTCGCGAATGAACTGCACCGAGCCATCGGCAAAGCAGACCATCGCCCCCGCATTGTGGAAGCTGTAGATCTCGCTGTCGTTGCTGCAGGTGATAATGCAGGGGCCCGAGTCCCCCAAGCCGGAAGCCTTGCGGCCCGCCAGGCTGAAACCCGTGTTCGGATCGGCCCAGCCCCAGCCGTCGGAAGTGTGCTTGTTGGGATAGGGCTTGCCGATGAGCCAGAGCTGCGGCCGTCCGGCGCACTCGGCAATCATGATCGAGTTCGAGAGCCCGTCACTGATATCGGCGGCACGCGTGTACCGCGTCTTCGAGAGAACGCCTTCGGTGAGCTGCGGCGGCGCGATCTGATTGGACGTGTAGAACTTCCGATGCACTTCGTTCATCGAGCCGTAGTCGCCGGGAGCGAAGACGATCGGTGGATCCACTGGCCCCGACGCCCAGCGCTCGCCATAGGCCGAGGGACAGGTGAAGATCGACACGACGGATTCGACCGCGGTCTTATTCTTCGGGTCGTTGAAGTTGACGTTCATGTCGTAGATCTGTGTGATGCTGGCCTGCTCGGCGTACGGCAGCCCGATCGGCGTCCACGAGTGATTGGGTTTGGCGGTCCGGCTCATCGGGAACATCCGAAACGTGCTCTCGTAATTGATGAGAGCCAGCCCGATTTGCTTCATGTTATTCGTGCAACTGGCGCGACGTGCAGCCTCGCGGGCGGCGTTCACCGCCGGCAGCAGCAGCGCGATCAGGATGCCGATGATGGCGATCACGACCAGAAGCTCGACTAGCGTGAACGCGCCCCGTTGAGTACTTCGCATGAGACTCCGTCTCTTTGGCCGCGTGGGCGGCCGCTAAGTTTGTCGACCCGATCTAACGCTTCGCCCGCCAGCGCGCGGCAGCCAGCACGGCCGCTCCGACCGCCAGCAAGCTCCAGGTCGCCGGCTCCGGCACCGCCGAGATCGCCAGCGACGGACTCGGGCCATTGACGTTCAACAGATAGTTGTCGGCCCAGACCGTGTAATCGGCTCCGTCGATCACGCCATCGCTGTTGAAGTCGCCTTGGACAAACCCACCGGACTGCAGGTAGTTGTCGGCCCACTTGGTGTAGTCGGCCCCATCGACGACGCCATCGAGGGTGGCGTCGCCCGGCAGGTACGGGGTGAAGGCAACGCCGCGGAACGCATTGTTGGCCGGAGCGGTCGCCAGGATCGAAACGGCCGAGCCGACGCCGTTGTCGGTCACCGAAATCAGCCGGTTGCCCGCGGCGGCCAGTCCCGTGATGCCGTAGAGGGTGACCTTGCCATCAATCACTTCGCCGGTCAGTCCGGTCACGCCCCCCGCCACGGCGATGTTGTAGGCGAACTGCCAGGCGGTGCCGTTGTGGACATACTTACGAATCCCCAGCGAGGTGTCTGCCAGGTAGGCGGTGTCGATGCCCGTGACGGTGCCGTCAGCACGCAGGGTGTTGATCGACGGATTGAGATTCGCCATGAAGAAGTCGTAGGGACCGGTGCTGGAGGGGTCGGTCTTGATGATGTTCACCTGGTTCTCGTCCGGCGACGCTGTGGTGGGCAGAGCCTCGTCGGTGTCGGTGCCGACGAGGTAGACGCCGCGATCGACGCCCCCCCCGGGGCTGCGCGCCGAGGCGTAAACCTGGCCGTCGAAGATCTGCACGCGATTGATGTTGCCCGGGTCGCCCGCGACCTTGAGCGAAGTGTTGCCCGGGGCGCCCAGCGGGGCGTAGCGAACCCCGTGGGTGGTGCTGTCGTATGACTGATTGCCAGCGGTCCAGAACTTGGTTCCGTCGGTGGTCGCCACATTGCGAAAATTGTCGCCATCGTAGGCGTCATTGAGTGCGGTCGTCGTGTCGACGGTCCCTAAAGCGTCGATCTTGCCAATCACGCGTGCGACTTCCGACGAGAAGGCGCTCCCGGGATCGGCGTCGTTTTCGGTCAGACCGCCGACGGTGGCGTTGTAGCCGCCGAGCGTGAGGTAGTAGTAGTTCGACGAGCGGGTCAGCCCGCCGTTCGAGCCCGAGAGCCCGCTCAGGACCAGGGCCCGATTGCCGGTGTTCGAGGCGACGGTGGGAAGAGCGACCTTGGTGGTGGCGTTCGAAACGGTCTGATTCAACGTGGTCTTGGAGAATTGCTCGATGAACACCGGCGAGGCCGCGTCGCTGGGACCCGAGCCGGTCTCCGGCGGCGCGATGCGGAGCACGGCCAGGTTGTTGGGCATCAGGCCGGCGGCAGCGCTGAATCCAGGAAAACTCAAGCTGGCGACCAGTGCCATGACGCTGACGCGTGTCAGGCCAATGCGTGTCAGGTGGATCCTCAATGTAAGCTCCTCGTTGAACGTCCCTGTGCTTCCCCCCCGGTGCAATCTGCCGCCGAGCGGTGCGTTACCACTCCAGCGGAGACGCGCGTCGCCAGGGCCCTGTGCTGGCAATCGCGGGAGTCTAGAAGGCGCGTGTTAACGCCGCGTGAAGATTGGATGTGGGTTTGACGCCGCCAGAATCCGATCGATGAAGAGCCGCCGCGGCCGGCCGAACAGGCAGCTGAGGCAAACTAGGTTAGCCGGCTCTTGGGATTTGTTCGTTGCACGAGGTGGCGGATGGTAAGTATCCTTGGGAGAAGGGGCCACATCCGGGCTGTGTCGTTCAGCAGCCGAGAGAGGGAAGGCTTGATGCCGCTCGCAGGTCGCCTCGCAGCGCTATGCGGCGCCTTCGGTCGAGCGATCGCGGCAGCGCCGGCAGCGGCCCAGTCGCTCTCGGCCGCGGATCGCGAAAAGATCGGGCTTGCTGCTCTGATCGACCGGCTCGGCGCGGCGGCCCCCGATGGCTCCGGGGTACTTGTCTCGCAGGTCGAGGCCCCGCTCACCCTGAACGGCAGCGACTATCGTCCCGACCCGACCTATTTTCCCGGCGATACGATCGTCGCCAAGAACGGCGGCACCTATTCGACCCATGCTCTGGGTGTTGGCTTAGGCTGGTACGGCTCTGTCGGGGTAGCGCCGGGGGTGAGCAACGTCGAAGTCTGGAATGCGAACTCCTGGCAACTCAACGTGCTCCGACTCGGTTCGCGATTCGCACCGACCACCGACACGCGCAAAGTCGCCAACTTCAGCTGGTACGGAAACTTCGCCGACACCGACGACGCCCTCAACGCCATCGCTCGGCTCGACCTAGTCGCCGAGCGCGACAAGGTGGTCATCGTCACAGCCGTCAACAACGGCGCCGGCACGGCGGTGCCGCAGTTTCCGGCGAGCCTCTACAACGGCATCACCGTCGGGCTGTCGAGCGGGGCCTCGAGCAAAGGCCCGACGACACTCGCTCCCGGCCGAAGCAAACCCGATCTCGTCGCGCCCGCCAGCAGCACCAGCATCGGTGCGGCCTGGGTTTCGGGAGCAGCCGCGATTCTCGTCGAGGCTGCGTCCGGCAATGCTCACGCGTTGGAGCCCACGACGATCAAGGCCTTGCTGATGGCCGGGGCGACCAAAACTGAATTCGACCTGACCGACGCAACTCCCTCGACCAGCGACGACTGGTCGCACACGCCGACGCAGCCCCTCGACGCCCGCTACGGCGCCGGCGAATTGAACATCGACAACAGCCATCGCATCTTCGCCGCCGGCGAGCAGGCGGCCAGCGATACGATCGGCGTGGGCCTGGCGGGCTGGGACTATGGCGCCGCTTCGCCGAGTAACTTGCAGCAATACATCCTGACCATCCCTGAGGGACGCGTCGCACAAACGGTCTCGGTCATTGCCGCGTGGGAACGCCACATCGACTTTACGCAGGGCCCCCCGGGCGGCGAGGCCACCTTGACTCCTTCGCTGGCCAATCTCGACCTCACGCTCACGCGCCTCTCCGGCCCTGGCGCCGGTGCGACACTGGCACAGAGCCTTTCCACCGTCGA
>JAEUIK010000585.1 GCA_016793185.1 Planctomycetaceae bacterium
AGCCCCAGCAAGATGCCCCCGCCGCCAAAGAAAAGAAATGGAGCTCGCCAACCGTAGAACTGCGCCACCCAGCCGGTCACGACGCCTCCCGCGATGATTCCGGCGTACACGCCCGTCTGGTGGAGCGACATGGCGCGCGAGCGTGTGTCGGTCCCGTGATAGTCGCTGACGAGCGACATCGAGGCTGGGAAATAGAACGTTTCGCCCAAACCCTCGGCGCCGCGCACGAAGACGAACTGCCAGAAGCGCTGGCAGAAGGCGGTCATGCCTGTCACGGCGCTCCAGACGTAGAGTCCGCCGAGAATGACGAACTTGCGCGAGACGCGGTCGCCAACAATTCCCCCCAGCGGGGCCGTGGCGCCGTAAATCCACATAAAGGCGCTGACGATCAAGCCGAGTTGCTCGTCGCTGAACTTGAACTCGTCCTTCAAGAGCGGCAGCACCGCCGAGATCGCCTGCCGGTCGGCGTAATTGAAGAAGCAGATGAACCACAGCATGCCCACGATGGCCCAGCGGTAATTGCCGGGGGGCGCAGTCTCTGCGGGGAGCTGGCGATCGAGCGGCGCGGCATTGTGGGCGGCGGGTTCGCGGTGCATGGCAGGCGACTTTGAGCAGCGGGGGATTCTGCGAAGAAACCGCCCCAGAATACCCGATTCACGCCCCGTGACTACCCGCGGGCGGAACGAAGATCGGCGATCGGCGTCGCGAAGCCCTCGATTTGATTGCCTGTCAGCCCGATCTCGCGCGTGTCCGTCCCCAGGCGAACGCCGATCCGCTGTGCCGGTCCGCGCGTCTCGCGGAGTTGATTGTCGCGAATCGTGACCGACTCGGTGGCCCCCTGCACGTCGACGGCGATCCCCTCGGCCGGGCCGCTGTCGACGATCTGATTGCGCTCGAGCAGGTTGCGATGGGGAGCGAAATCGGGCCCGCGCTCGGGCCGAAACAGCACCCCCCCTTTGCCGCTGCGGACGATCTCGTTCTCGCGAATCACGTTCTCGGTGTCGCGATGACCGATCGAGACGCCGTGGCCGGAGTTGTCTGCGATGCGGTTGTGCTCGGCCAGGCCCCCCTTGACGCCCCAACAAAAGAAGATCCCGATGTCGTTGCGCTCGAGTCGATTGCCGCGAATGATCGGGCGTTGCGATCCGGAGCCGGGGTGCAACCCCAGCCCGACGTTGTCGTGACTGTGGCAGTTCTCGACCGCCACATCGTGGCAGATTTGCCAGCTGATGCCATCGCCGTTGTAGTTGCGGGCGGTGACGCCGCGAATGGCAATGTCGCGGCAATCCTGCAGAAAGACGCAGCCGGCGTAGTTGCCGTCGAGGTTCTCGTTCTGGCTGCGATTGCCATCGAGCGTGAGATTCTCGATGACGATGTTTTCGATATTCTCTCCGCTAAGCAGGGGAAAGAGGGTAGCGACCGTCGGTTCGCCCATCAGCCAGTAATTCTCGCGCAGCGCACGGTCGAGCCGGAACCGCTTGCCGCTGCGGGCGACGAGCGTCCGCTTGCAAACCAGTTGCCCTTGGTTGTGGGGGTTCTTGGCCCGCAGGCAGATGCCATCGCCAACGCGGAATCCGTCGGCATCCGCCAGCGTGATCTCCTGGTCGTACCAGTCCGAATCGGCCGCCAGCTTCGTCGCTTGCGAGGGCTCCTTGATGAGGATGGACTCGTCGCCGCTGCCGACCAGCCGGACATGCGACGCCAGATACACAGCGTTCCGCAGCCGGTAGGTGCCGGGCAGCACGCGGACGGTGCCGCCGCCGTGCCGGGCGACGGAGTCGACGGCCGCTTGCAGGACCTTCTCGTTGGTCCCCACAAGATCGGCCTGCTCGGGACCGACGCTCAGGGAAAGCCGTTCCTCCCAGTCGGGCTCGCGCCGATCCCCCGCAGTTGCCCGCGGGGTCGGGGAGAGGAGCGGATCGGCTCCCAGCGATGCACGTCGCAGAGCGGATCCGAGTCCCAGCGCCGCCGCTCCCAGCAGCATCTCTCGACGAGCAACGCGCCCCGAATCTTGGTCGTGCGGCATGGGTGTTTCTCGCGTGATACCAGGCGACCGTGAACCAGCGTCAGTGGGACGTGTCGGACGTGGAGTCTAACCCACCGCGAGCGTCCGCGAAACAACACAGGCGGTGGCCAGTGGCGAAGGGGCATCGAGCAGCCGTGGCGAGCCGAGCTTCGGCCTGGCGGGCGAGAATGGACTTGATTCGGAGAATTTCCCAGCCGACAACTGGGGACAACCGGCATCGCTCGCGCGAACCCCGGCGGGCCCCTGCCCTCGCGAATCAGGTTTTCGACGCAGCACCCGACGAAGGCAATCCTTCCACATGCCCCACGACTCGCGCCAGATTGCCATCGGCGACGTGCACGGCTGCGTGCATGCGCTCGATGCGCTGCTCGACGCGATTTCCCCGACGCCGGACGACCAACTCATTTTCCTGGGGGACCTGATCGATCAAGGGCATGAAAGCCGCGACGTCATCGATCGGCTGATCGAGCTGAAGCGGCGGTGCTCGCTCGTGCTGATCGAGGGCAACCACGAAGAGATGATGTTCGCCGCCCGAGAAAGCGAAAAGGCGCTGCGCTACTGGGAGAACTGCGGCGGCGTCGCGACCCTCAATTCGTTTCGCTTCGGAGGAAGCCTAAAGGACATTCCCCGAGAATACTGGGAGCTGCTCGCAGAGGGGCTCCCCTACTACGAAACCGAGGATCAGATCTTCACGCATGCCAATTATCAGCCCGATCTGCCGATGTCGGCGCAGCCCGGCTATCAACTGCGCTGGGCGCTCTTCGAGCCGGAGCGGATGCAGCCGCACGTGTCTGGCAAATCCGTGTGGGTCGGGCACACCGAGCAAGTTCAGGGAGAAATACTCGACCTCGGATTTGCGATCTGCATCGATACCGCCTGCTGGCGCTATGGCTGGCTGACTGCGGTCGAGGTCGAGACGAAACAAGTCTGGCAGGCGAATCGCTGGGGGAGTCTGCGCGAAGTCGGCGAGGCGAGCCAGCGTGGTCAGTTGACGCGTCTCTTGCGCAAGAAGCTGGCCGACGCCGCTCCGGCCGTCTCCGCGAACTGACATCGACATCCGCCGCCGCTGCACCCAGCCAGGGAGGCCGGCGAGCCTCGCTAGCCAGCCTTGATCGAGGGCAACCAGCGCGGATGATCGGCGCCCAGATTATCGATGCCGCGCGTGATCATCCGGGCGTCGCTGCCGTCAGAATTCATCACCCACACGGCGGGGGCTTCACCAACCGCCGCGCGGCAAAAGACGATCTGCCGGCCGTCGGCCGATTGGTTGGCGCGAAAGTTCCAGACCGGGCGTCCGCTCGGCGTCAGGGACGTTTCTTTGCCCGATTGCGGATCCAGCAGGCTGATTTCGGTGCCCCCCTCGGCCTGGTCGGGCTTGTAGTCGCGATTGAAATGGTCGAGGTCGGCTTTGCCGGTCCGATATTGCCAGGCGACGCGACTGTCGGGCAGCCGCTGCGGATAAAGGATCTTGGCGTCGGTCGTCCAGGCCGGCAGATTCGAGCCGCCGCCGCGCGTCTTGAGGTCGCCGTAGGTGGCGGCAAACCACATCGACTGTCCTTTCGTCAGGACTCGATGCTCGCTTCCATTCGAGCGGCCGACGCAGACATCGCACCAATCGTGTCCCGGATCGGTGTGGTAATGGCAATCGACGTAGAGAATCCACCGGGCGTCGGGCGACCAACTGGTGCCAAAGAACAAGTGCGCCGGATTCGCCGCCACGCGCACGCGGTTCGACCCGTCCGCGTCGCTCGTCCAGATCTGATAGCCCTCTGGACTGGCCAGGTGATAGGCCACGCGGCGGCCATCGGGGCTCAGGCTCAAGCCGTAGGGGAGGCCTTCGCCCGGCTTCGTGAACGGCTGCGGGTCGGTGCCGTCGAGATTCATACTGACGATCGAGCCAACCCGATCCTTGACGACTTGCACCAGAATTCGCTCGTTGCCGATGAGCAGGGCAGGGGTCTCGAACGGGGCGATGCGCTCCTCGTTGCAGAGCTCCTCGAGGCCGCCGGTTTCCAAGTCGTAGCGCCAGATGTGCGTTGGCGTTTGCGTGTAGTACTCGTCGAACGGCTTGCCCGGCCCGTCGCGGCGCGGCTCCATACTCAACAGCACGACGTGACGGCCGTCCGGAAACACCGCGCCGGGCTGCCAGGTCGCCTGCCCCGGGGCGTCGAGCTCAAGGTAACGGATTTCGGGATCCGCTCCGGCCGCTTTCAGGGTCACCAAGGCCGTCTTGCCTTGGGAGGTGAAGAAAAAGCGGTTGGGCACGGAATCGCGCGCAACATTACTCGCCGCACTTGCTGAAACGCTACGAAAGAGCCAGGGGGCCGTAATGGCGCCCGCCAGAAACGCCCGACGTTGAACCTCCGACAGCGGCTGTGAATCAACGCGCGAATTGCGATTACTCATCGAAAGTTGCAGCTTCAGGTTTTCGCTTAAATCGCCACCAATGCACCACCAACACGACGGAAACGACGATTGTCGCCGGGAGCGTCGCAAAAATCGAGCCAAAGAACAGTGACAAAAAATACCAGGCGGCAATATTGATGACGTCGTCAGGTGCCTCGTTCACGTACATGTACGGGTCCACGGCGAAGCCCGTCAGGCCGATCATCCACACGATGATCAATGTCCATCCGATCGCCAGGAATACCACTTTTCGTTCGTCGTCGGGCATGCCAGCCGTGCTGCCGGCCAAGACGGCGGCTGCAACAGCAAACATGGTGAAGGCAGCACCGCCAAACACCACATAGGCACAAAGAATCTCCCAGCCGTCGGTCGGCAGCGACAAGCCCGAGCCCCGCCAGAAATATCGTGCGAGCAGGTCCGCAATCACGAGACCGGCGGCGCCGCCACATTCAGCGCAGATCGCGTTAACGAGCGTGCTTGGCCGACTGACGCCTCGACCGAGCAGTACGAGCGATAAGGCGCCGACCAATGGTAGTAGTACCAATGCCCGTGGCCCGAAACATCGAACCGCGGACATTTGTAGCGCGGACAACGTGATGAAGGCGAGTAGGTAACGCAGTCCGAAGTGAATACGGCTCATTGCCGCAGTTTAGCAGCAGACAAAACGCAATAACATCGTCCAAGCCAGCCCCGATCTATCGAGCCTTTGCCGACCGTTCCGGCTTGATTTGGCCGGTTCGCGACAGCTCGCCGTACTTGGCGAAGATGTCGCTGCCGAAGGTCCCCAGGCCGTGGGCGACAATCACGCCCTCGCGATTAACGAGCACCACCCACGGCATCGCCTTGATCTGCAGCCAATCGTAGTACGACGGATGCTCGGCGTCGGAGCCGTCGCCATCGATGAGGACCGGCATGGTCCACTTGTTCTTGGCCAGTTCCTTTTCGACGGCGGCCCGATCCTTGGTCGCGCGATGGATGGCGATGAAGGCCTGCCCGCGGAGCTTGGCGTCGGCCGCAGCCTGCTGCATCAGGTCGAGCGTGAAGTGACAGGGGCCGCAGCCGATGTCCCAGAAGGCGATCTCGACTGCCTTGCCGCGGAGATCTTGCCACGAAAGCGGCGGACTGTTAATCCAGCCGTCGCGCGAGAGCGCGGGGAGCGTCTGCCCCAACCGCTCGTCGACGCCTTTCTGGACGTCTTCCAGGACCTTTCGTCCCTCTTCTTGTTGGGCACGGGCGGTGGCCGCGAGCTTCTCGCGCTCGGCTTCGGTCTGCGCGGGATGGTAGGTGTAACGAATCGGCGGATCATAGCGCCAATCGGTGGAGACATTGGCGCCGTCGGGAATCTCGTGTTCGAAGAGCGCATCCGGAAGCGTCGGATTGACGACGGCTTCAACCACGCGGCCCGTCGAGATGACCGCCAGTTTCGACTCGCCCGAATCGGTGTGGTAGCTGCGAAAGCGAATGCGAAATGGATACCAGATTCCTGGAGCCAGCTCGCGAAAATCGTCGAACAACTTATCGACGCCCAGTACCAGATGGCGCTCGCGTTCGGCCTGGTACCGCCCTTCGGCGGCAATCCGACTCTCGGGAGATTGACCATCGAGCCAACCTTTCCAGTCGTTGTGCGTCTCGAATTGAACGCCGGCGATTTTGGACTTGAGTTGCAAGTCGGCGGCTGTCGAAAGGGTCGAACGGTACGATTCGGCGCCGAGCAGGCGCCGATCGCTGGTGCGGAAGTAGAACCGATCGTTGCCGAGCGGCCATTCCACACAGTCACACTCTTGCCCTTCATACGTCGTCCGGCCCCGCAGTCGCAGCCCTTCGTACCTCGGCATTCCCAACGACTCGTTGTAGGTCTGGCTGCCGTGAGACCGCGAGTCGGGCTTCCGCCACCACGTGAACGGGCCCATGTGTCGAGTGAGCGTACCCCAGCGCAGGTTATGAGCAAAGGAGTGTTGGAAGATCAGATCGACTTTGTCGTCGAGCACGAAGGACTGGCTGGTCATTGCCCCATTCTCAAGGCGGGTTGCCTCTTCGATCGCCAATGCGCCGCTGAACGTACGGCGCGATTGCGACCGGGTGGCGCCAATGATCTCGTTCGCAGTCATCACGCGGTCTTTGTCCCAAGCAAGCTCGAAGCGAATCGTCAGGGTTTTCTCCAATGGCTTGTCGCTCATTTTGAACGGTCCCGGAATGCGTGGTAGTGGTTTTTGGCCCTCCTCGGTCCGCTCTTGCACGGTTTCGATCTTAATGAGCATGCCGTCGACGCGTGCGGGCCCTGATTCGTCATCGTAGAGCTGGCGCATCAGGCCCTCGGCGGTGACCTTGTTGGATGCCTCCGCCACGGGGGGTGAATCGGGAACTTCCGCCCGCAATGATCGCGAGCTCACCGCCGGCAGCAGCACTCCAACGATCGCGAAGAGCGCCAGGCCGGCTGCCACCCAGCGAGAAGTTCGTCGCTGGCTGGACCCGCTCTCCGGCAGCAGCTCCAGGCGGCGCTTCCAGAACGAGCTCAGCCGGGCCGCCGGACCATGGTCAAAACGCGTTCCCCAGGGACCCAATCGGTAGGACATCGGTAACTCCTCCCCCGCATTGTTGCTCGCTCCCAGCGATCGATCACTTCCAGTCAGGTCCGCGGGCCGTTCTCACAGTAGCGCTTTCACACGCTCAAGCAAGGAAACGACTGATGAACCACAGATTTCGCAGATGTCGCAGATGGGAAGAAAGGGTATTGAGCCCGACCTTCGGCGATCTCTTCCCCGTTTCAACAATCTGCGTAAATCTGCGTCATCTGCGGTTTCATCTGGTCTTTGTGACTTCCGTCCTGACACTCCAGTTTCGCCGTCAAAAAAAAGATTGGTGAATAAACCACAGATCTCGCAGATGGCCGCAGATGGAAATAGGTCGGGGAAAACGCGGTCTTCGACGGGCAAGGCGTCTCCCCTGCCCTGCCCCGTGCGCCAGGCGCAACACGCGGCGCTGCCAAAGGCGGCTCAGCGCCGTACCGTAGGAGGCATCCAGCGACGTGGTCCAAGGTCCGTATCGTCGATTTGCCATGTCCGCTCTCCAGAATTCGTCAACGAGAGATTTGATCCTCGGAAACGCGCGCCGGCCGATTGGCGGCGCGGTCGTACCGTCCCAAAGTGATTTGCAGGCGCTCGCACTTGAGCGTTTTACTGTTTTCTGAAGGCGCTTCCTCGGCATTCTCGGTCAGGTAACGCCACTCGGTCGAATCCGAGCCTTTCTGGAGCGCGCTCTTCCAATCGTCGCCTTCGCCCACCAGGAGCAGCTCGAACTTGTCGGCCATGAATTGTGATCTGCCGGCGCCGTTGACCGTGAAGGCCGACAACTCCCCCTGCCCTGGATCGTCGAAGTGCATCAGCCCGCTAGCCCAGGCGAACCAAGGTTGCTCGCGCTTCGGCGGCTCGATCAGGAACTGGAACGCGTAGCCGGTTGGTATGTTCTCGATCGAGAATTGTCCGGCGGCGTCGGTGCGAACCTGCGCGAGTACGCTGGACGATGGTGGGAGGTCCTTGCCCGTCAGGCAGACGGAATAATTCACAAGCGGTTTTGCGTCGGCACCAAGCACGCGCCCCGCGACACGTCCGGCCGGCGCCAGCACGAAGTTGATCTCCTTGGCCACGCCCGGCAGGAAGACGCGCTCGGCGGGCTGTCCCCAGGTATTAACTTTGGCGAGATCGATCTCCTCCTCCGGTTGCGAGCTAACGGCGGCGACGCAACCACCCTGGCGGCAAAGGTTCTTCTCGGAGAAGCCCGGCTTGCTGGCGAAAATCGACGCCGCCACGCAGTAGGGCTCGGTTGGTTCCACGAGGAAGAAGCTCGAGCCAAAGCGGAATTCGTATTCTCCTTTCGAATCCGTCGTCGCCGCGCCGGCCGTCCGCAGCGTTCCGTAGCCCGTGGCCGCGCGGACCTTGACCCCCTCGACCGGCCGCCCCTCGGCGTCAGTGACGCGGCCGAACACCGACCAGGGGTTCCGGCGATCGTTTTGTGATTTCTCCGTGGGCTTCGCGGGGTTGGAATCCTGAGGAGCGGAGGGGGGTGGCGGGGAAGAGTCCTTCGGTGGGGACGCCTGGAGAGGAGTTTGCGCTGCGCCCGCTGCCGACGAGCCGACTTCATCCTCGCGCGCCATCACGAGCAAAACGAGATCGCGACCCTCCGAGACGGGCTCCGCGCGAAACTCGGTTGGCCGCTCACCTCCCTCATCCTCGTTCAGGCACAGGACGAGATGGTCGTCGCGAACCTGGTAGATTCCCAGCACCTCGTCGGGCGGGGTCGGCGCGCTATTCTCGTCCGGAGTATTCAGGTCGATCTGTTGAGGTGATTTCGAGGCATCGACGCGATACTTGACCTGCACGGTGCTGTTCCGATCCACGATCGTGACTCGGTCGCCGTGAAAGGTGAGCCGCAGCTTCTCGATCTGGTTTCCGCCGTCGCGCCCGAAGATGAGTTGCCACGAACCCTCGAGGTCCGGATCGGTGTGCGGTTGCCGATCGTCTTGAGCGGGCGAGATACGCAATCCTGGGACCGCCAGGGCCAGCGCCCCACAGATCGCGACGGCTCGCCAGGCGCCGCGCGACGCCGAGCGATTCGCGCTTGGCAGTAGCTGCAGCCGCTGGCGCCAGAAGGTGCTCAATCTTGCCGGTTCGCAGGAACCGAGCGACGTCGCCCAGGGGCCATAGGGATTCGCGAGCATGGTGCGATCCTTGGTATCGATTTCCGACGTTCGTTAGATCTGAGGGCCGGCACACTGCGCGATCAAGGCCGCGCCGCCATCGATGCCGGCCGATGCGGAGCGCAGCGTCGGCGGTTCGGCCAACTGAGTGACGATTTGCACCAGCAACTCCGCGTAGGCGCGCGGCGTGCTGCCGGTCGCCGCCATCGCCCACGCGTCGCAGGCCAACTCGGCTTCGAGTCGTGTGGCAAAGCTGGCCCAATG
>JAEUIK010000640.1 GCA_016793185.1 Planctomycetaceae bacterium
GGCGAAACTCACGATGTCACTCCCCGAGCAGCAGCAGTTTGTCGACGTCACACTGGCGGTTCCCAAGGGGAATCGCGGCGCCCTGCTGGTCGGCGGCAATCGGGCCGATTTTGGCGGCGAGCTGGCGGTCGAGATCAAGGATCTCCCGCCGGGCCTGGCGTATGAGACGGTCACGATGGCCGCGAATCAAACCTTCGTGCCCGTGGTCTTTACCGCCGCGCCCGACGCGGCGGTGGGGGGCGCGCTGGCCGATGTGATCGGTCGCCACGTTGATCCGGCGCAGAATCTCGAAGGGCACCTGGTGCAGCAAACCTCTATGGTTCGCGGCGCCAACAACGTGCATGTGTGGGACGTGTACACGCACCGCATGGCCGCCGCCGTGACGGAGGCCTGCCCCTACCAGATCGAGATTGTGCAGCCCAGCGTGCCGTTGGTGCGGTCGGGCAACATGGACCTCAAGGTCAAGGCGATTCGTCAGGAGGGCTTCACGGCGCCGATCGCGATTCGCATGCTCTACAATCCGCCGGACGTCGGCTCGGCCGGATCGATTGCGATTCCCGAGGGGCAAAACGAGGCGGTCATTCCGCTCAACGCCGGCGGCGGCGCCGAGCTGAAGCCGTGGCGGATCGTTGTCCTGGCCGACGCGGGCACGCCCCGGGGCAGCATTCAGGTCGCTTCCCAACTGGCCACGCTGGAAATTGCCGAGCCGTATGTGGGCTTTACGTTCCAGAACGCCGCCGTCGAGCAGGGGCAGGCGACCGACGTTGTAATTCAGGTGACCCATGCCAAGCCCTTTGAGGGAAAAGCCAAGGTCGAGCTGTTGGGCCTCCCCAACGAAGTGACGACCGAGCCGTTGGAACTTTCGGCTGGCCAGGCCGAGCTCGTGTTCAAGGTGAAGACGACGGCCAACTCGCCTGCCAATCGCCACAAGACCTTGATCTGCCGCGTCTCGATTCCGGGCGCCAACAACGAGCCGATCGTCCACATGCTGGGAACGGGCGAGTTGCGGATCGATACGCCGCTGCCTCCCAAGGCCGACGCGCCGCCGGCCGCGCCCATGCCGGACCCGATGCCGGCGGCCGAGAAGCCGCCGGAGAAGCGACTCACGCGACTCGAGCAGCTCCGACTCGACCGCGAGAACGCCAAGAAAGCCGCCGCCGCTAAGGCGAGCGGTGCTGCGGCTCCCGCGCCGGCCGAGCCTGCTGCGCCGGCAGAAGCCCCCAAGTAACGCCCCGCAATCCACCACCCGACACAAAGCTCGAGATGTACCGAACGGGATCGTCGCCGCACAAGGCGGCTGCGACCTCGGAGAGGATGGAACGAAACGATGCACCGGACGACTTTAGGACTCATCGCCGCGCTGGGTAGCCTGTTGGCGGACCTGCCGCCCGCATTGGCTCAGGATGCCGCGCCCATCGCCAAGCTGGCGGTCTATCCTCCCGACATCCAGTTGACGACCAAGGCTGATCGCCAGTCGTTCGTGGTGGTGGCGACGCGCAGCGACGAGGTCACACTCGACGTTACGGCCGACGCCCAGGCCGCCGTGGCCGACCCCAACTGCGCAAAACTCGAGGGGCAAACCCTCTATCCGCTCGCCGATGGCGCGACGGAATTGACCGTCACGTACGGCGGGCAGACGGTGAAGCTGCCCGTCACGGTCGCGCAGGCGGCCGCCGACCGGCCGATCAGCTTTCGGCTCGATGTGATGCCGGTCTTCATGCGAACCGGCTGCAATACCGGGAGCTGCCACGGGGCGGCCCGCGGCAAGGATGGCTTTATGCTTTCGCTGTTCGGTTACGACCCGGCCGGCGACCATTATCGCCTGACGCACGAAATCAGCACGCGGCGCATCAACCTGGCCTTGCCTGCGGAGAGCATGCTGCTCGAGAAGTCGATCGGCGCCGTTCCTCATACGGGCGGAAAGCGCTTCGACGCTGGCAGCGAGTATCACCAGACGCTGTTGCGCTGGCTCGAGGGAGGGGCGCAGAACGACGCCGCCGAACCGCCGAAGGTTCTGGCCGTCGAACTCTATCCTCCCAAAGTCGTGCTCGAAGGAGAGGGAGCCACGCAGCGGATGATCGCGCGGGCCAAGTACGCCGACGGCACCGACCGCGACGTCACGAACCTGGCGGTCTTCCTGACCAACAACGACAACTCGGCCAGCATCTCGCCCGACGGGCTGGTGACGGCCGGCGCGCGGGGCGAGTCGTTCGTGATGGCGCGGTTCGAGACCCACACGGTCGGCAGCCAAGTGTTGACCTTGCCGCAGGGCCTGGAGTACACGCCGCCAACCACCCCGCCGACGAACTACGTCGACGAGCTGGTGAATCAAAAGCTCGAGAAGATTCGCATTCTGCCGAGCGAGGTCTGCTCGGACGAAGTGTTCCTCCGCCGGGCGACGCTCGACATCACGGGCCTGTTGCCGACCGAGGAAGAGTACGCCGCCTTCATGGCCGACACTGACGCCGCCAAACGCGCCAAGCTGGTCGACCGCTTGCTCGAGCGCAAGGAGTTCTCCGAAATCTGGGCCATGAAGTGGGCCGAGCTCCTGATGATTCGCTCGAATCCCACGCTCAACGTCAGTAACAAGTCGGCGTTCCTCTACGCCAACTGGCTGACCGAGCAGATTTCGAACAACGTCCCGCTCAACGTGATGGTGCAAGAACTGCTCGGCTCGACGGGCGGCACCTTCAAGAATCCCCCGACGAACTTCTACCAGATTGAGCCCGACACGCTGAAGCTGGCCGAGAACGTCGCCCAGGTATTCATGGGCATTCGGACGCAGTGCGCCCAGTGCCACAATCATCCATTCGATCGCTGGACGATGGATGACTATTACAGCTTCGCGGCGTTCTTCGCCCAGATTGGTCGCAAGACGGGCGAGGATTACCGCGAGATCATCGTCTTCAACGCCGGCGGCGGCGAAGTGAATCACCTCGTCGGGGGCCGCCCGATGCCGCCGAAGTTCCTCGGCGGGCCCACGCCGGACCTGGCCGGGCAAGATCGCCGCGTGGTCCTCTCCAAGTGGCTCGCCTCGCCCGACAATCCCTACTTTGCCACGAGCATCGCCAACCGGGTCTGGGCGCACTTCTTTGGCGTCGGCATCGTCGAGCCCATCGACGATATCCGCATCAGCAATCCCGCCAGCAATCCCGAACTGTTCCAGGAGCTGGGCAACAAGTTCACCTCCTACAACTACGACTTCAAGCAACTGGTGCGCGACATCTGCAACTCGCAGACGTACCAACGCTCGACGGTCCGCAACGCCAGCAACGAGACCGACGAGCTGAACTTCGCCCACTCGCGCGTCCGCCGCATCAAGTCGGAGAACCTCCTCGATTGCATCAGCCAGGTCACCGAGACAAAGGATAAGTTTGCCGGTCTCCCGGTTGGCGCCCGCGCCACGCAAATTGCCGATGGTGTGACGAGTACGTACTTTCTTACGACCTTCGGGCGCAGCCCCCGACAGACGGTGTGCTCGTGCGATGTGAAGGCCGATCCTACCCTGTCGCAGGCCCTGCACCTGCTGAACGGCGAGACAGCCCACGAAAAAATCCGGGCCGGTGGCGTCGTCAAACGCCTGCTCGACGGGGGCAAGTCGCCGACTGAAATCATCGACATCGTCTACGTTCGCTGTCTATCGCGGCATCCGACGCCGGCCGAGACGGAGCGGCTCGTCGCCCTGGTGGCCGCCGCGCCGGATCCCAATCAGGGACTCGAGGACGTCTTTTGGGCGGTGCTGAATTCCCGCGAGTTTGCTTTCAACCACTAAGCGTCGCCCCCGCGGGGGGTCGCCATTACACTTTCCAGCGATCGAGTGCCATGACGCGATTCACTTTGCGACTTGCCCTGTTCGGCGCGTTGGCCGCGGCCCTGCTGGCGGCGCGTCCGTCCGTCCGCGCCGAAGAAGCGCCGGCCGCCAAGATCAACTACAACGACCATGTGAAGCCAATCTTGCGCGAGCATTGCTTCAGCTGTCACAACCAGGACAACGCCAAGAGCGACCTGGCCCTCGACAGCTATGCGGCGCTGATGCGCGGCGGCGCTGGCGGCGAAGTGGTCCTGGCCGGGGAACTCGATAGCTCGCGGCTCTGGGGTCTCGTCTCGCATTCCGAAGAACCCAAGATGCCCCCCAATCAGGACAAGCTGGCCGAGGCCAAGCTCGACGTGATCAAGAACTGGATCGTCGGCGGGGCACTCGAGTCGGCGGGCTCGACCGCCAAGAAATCGAACAAGCCGAAGCTCTCGGCCACTGGCGGCGGCGGTTCGCACCGCCCCGAGGGTCCGCCGCCGCTGCCCGAGAATCTCTCGCGCGAGGTCGTGGTCTACACTCCCAAGGCGACGGCCGTTACGGCCATTGCCACCAGCCCCTGGGCGCCGCTGGCCGCCATCGCCGGCCAGAAACAAATCCTGCTGTACCAAACCGACACGGCCGAGCTGTTAGGCGTGCTCCCCTTCCCCGAGGGAATCCCGCACGTGCTCAAGTTCAGCCGGAACGGGTCACTGCTCCTGGCCGGGGGCGGCCGGGCGGGACAGTCGGGCAAAGTTGTGGTCTTCGACGTGAAGACCGGCGAGCGCGCGTTCGAGATCGGCGACGAGTTGGACGTCGTCCTGGCCGCCGACATCAACGATGATCATACGCGCGTCGCCCTGGGAGGGCCCGGCCGCGTGGTGCGCATCTTTAACACCGAGGATGGCAGCGTCGTCAGCGAGATCCGCAAACACACCGAGTGGATCTACTCGGTCGAGTTCAGCCCCGACGGCGTCCTGCTGGCGACCGCCGATCGGAACGGCGATGTCTTTGTGTGGGAAGCCGAGACGGGGCGCGAGTATCAGAACCTCAAAGGACACACCGCTGCTGTGTGCGAAGTGAGTTGGCGGCTCGATTCGAACATCCTGGCGACCGCCAGCCAGGATGGTACGGTCAAGATGTGGGAGATGGAGAACGGCCAGCCGGTCAAGAGTTGGGCCGCACACGGCAATGCCGGCGTCGAAGCAGTGCGGTTCACGCACGACGGGCGCCTGGTGACCGCCGGCCGCGACCGCGTGGTGCGCGTGTGGAACGCGGATGCCAGCGCCGGTCCGGCGTTCGAGGCCTTCGGCGATCTCGCGCTGCGGACCGCCTTCACGCATGACGGCGGACGCGTCGTTGCGGGAGATTGGACGGGCGAGATTCGCGTGTGGAACGTGGCCGATACGAAGCTGGTCGCCCATCTGGCGATGAATCCCCCCACGCTCGAAATGGTCGCCGCAGCGACCGCCGCCGAGGCGCAGGCCGCCGATGCCGCACAAAAAGCCGCTGACGCCGAGCTCTTGGAGATCGCCAAGCAACTAGCGGCCTTGACCGACGGACTGCAGAAGGCGCCAGCGGAAGTCGCGGCTTTGGACATGGCCGCCGGCACGACGGCGGCCGAAAAAGCGGCCGCCGAAAAAGCAGCCGCCGATGCGGACGCGGTCGCCAAAACGGCGGCCGAGCAATTCGCCGCCGCGAAAGCTGCCCTGGAGAAGGCCGAGGCCGATAAGGCCGCGACCGCCAAGGCGCTGGCCGAGAAGGACGCCGCGGCCAAGAGCGCTGCGGAACAAGCGGCTGCGAAGAATGCCGCGGCCGAAGCCATGACAGCGCAGAAGCCGACGCTGGAACAGGCACTCGTTGAAAAGGCCCATCGGGCTCGCGAGGCCCTGGCGAAGGCTGCTGCCGCCAAGGCCGCGGCCGAAAAAGCGGCCGCCGACAAAGCTGCCGCCGAGCAGCAGAAGAGCGCTCAGCAAACCGCGCAAGCCGCCAAGTAAATCGGCCACCCTCGTCTGCGATCTCGCGCCGGTTCTGGCGTATGAGTCGCATTCTCCAGGGGCTCTGCTAGCTGCGCGCATGGCGGCAGACGGGTGGCGGTCGCGAGCCCGTCGGCCGATAGCTCGCCGCTTCCAGCGGTCGGCGGATGTCGCGCATCTTTAAGCGCCACTGTGAGTTAACTCCACTGCATTGGCGTCGCTCCGACTTGGATCTCTGGCGCTGGCGGTTTGGGATGTTTGAGCGAAGTTTGCCAGAATCTCCGAATAGTCTGGAAATACCCCCTACAACCGGCCGAGTTTATCCCACAAGCACAACCCGCATCAGCGGCGCTACCGATACAACGCGCAAGTCCATTCTCGGGGGACGACGACGTGAGATCCGCGGCAATCCTAGGAATTGCTCTCCTCTGCCAGCTGGCGACGGCGCTGCCGCTGCATGCCGAGGGGTTTGTCGCCACCGACAGCGACGTCAGCTCGCTGATGACGGCAGGCGAGGCGATGTCGGCCCCGGCCATGCTCGATTCCGAGGGAGAGGAAGAGGGTGGCTACGGCGCTGCCGCCTGCTCGGACCAGTTTGGCGAGCCCTGCTTTGCCGGCGAATGCGCGGATCCCTCGATCACGCCGGGCACCGAAGTACCGGCCGCCTGCCGCGATCTCTGGGACCAGATGAACTCGTGCTACAAGATCTGGGTCCGCACCGAGTATCTGAACTGGTCGGTCAAGGGAGACACGCTGCCTGCCCTGCTCACCACGAGCCCGCCAGGAACGCCGCAGGGAGTTGCGGGCCTGTTGGGCGAGCCGACGACGACGGTGCTGTTTCCCACGGCGCCGGTCAACGAAGGCGCCCGCCCCGGGGGACGCATCCAGGTTGGCTGGTGGTTCGATCAGGGCGAGACCAACGGTCTCCAGGCCGATTACTTCATCCTGCAGAAGCAGGCGCAGAGCTACAACATCTCATCGCCGAACGATCCGATCCTGGCCCGACCGTTCTTCAATCCGGTCACCGGGCTCCAGGATGCGTCGTACATCGCGTTCCCGAACTTCCAGGTCCTGCAGTCGACCGCTAATCTGGCCGGCAGTTTTTCGGCGATCGAGACGAGCCAGGCCCAGTCGTTCAGTCTGCTCTGGCGGCGGCTGTTGTGGGTCAACTGCAACCGCTTCTTCTGGCATCGCTGGCACTTCACGGGCGGTTACCGCTACTTCCAGCTCAACGAGAATCTGACGATCAACGACGTGGTCACGCCCACCGGCGGGCCCTTTGTCGACGGCACGCGCATCAGCTCGGTCGATCAGTTTGTCACGTCGACGACGTTCAACGGCCTGGACCTCGGGCTTTACGGCGACATCCATCGCGGCCGCTTCTCGTGCGAACTCGTGGGCCGGTTGGCGATGGGCAATTCGCACCAGGTGCAAAGCATCGCCGGCAAGCGCACCGTGTTCGATACCGTGACCACCGTGGTGAACGAAGGGGGCTTGCTGGCGGAGCCCACCAACATCGGCAAGCACGCCTACGACGGTTTCGCCCTGATGCCCGAGGGAAGCGTCACGCTGGGCATGCAAATCACGTCCAATCTCAAAGCCACGGTGGGCTATAGCTTCCTGTACGTGAACCGGGTGACTCGGCCCGGCAACTCGATCGACTACGTGGTGAATCCCACCCAGATCGGTGGTTCGCCGCTGGTGGGGCCGGCGCGCCCGGCTCCGACCTATTCCAGCACCGACATCTGGTTGCAGGGCGTCTCGGTCGGCCTCGATTTCCGCTACTAGCCGGCGGCGCAACTTCCCGGCCCATCCCCGGGGCCGCCGGCCGCGGTTTTCGGTATCGGCGCAGGACTTCCGTCGTGCGGAAGCCGTCGTCCGCGGCCGTGGACCGACCCCATCCGCGTGGGCCTCGGGCCCCTTCTCCACCGTGAATTCTCGCGGTGGCGACGTTTTTTGTCGCATCCGGCGGATCCCGTAACTAGACTGAATTTCTGCCTGTCGCGGGTCTGGCGAGGCCGAGGGAACCGGCCTTGCCGGGGGAACTTGCGGCGGCATCACGAGAAGAGGTCTTCGAGTCGGTTGCGCGCGGCATTACGGGGCCATTCGGCCCGCTTCGTAGGGACCGCCGCGTCGCGCCCGTGCACGTCGGAACTGCTGCGCATGCCCAGATCATACTCCCGTCCGCGTTCCATTCTTCAGCGGTGGTTGGGATCGAACGACGCCTCGCACCGGCCGCTGCGAGTCGATTCGCTCCGGCATTTCGAGACGCTCGAATCGCGCGATTTGCTTTCGATCACCGCCGGTGCCGAGACGCGCGTCAACAACGTCGTCAACGAAGCCCAGCAGACGTTCTTCGAGAGCAATCGAACGGTCGCGATGAATTCGGCGGGCCGTTCGGTCGTCGTCTGGTCGAGCTTCGGCCAGGACACGCCCACCACCTGGGGCGTGTACATGCAGATCTACAACGAGAACGGCCAGCCCGTCGGCAGTACGGCCCGGGTGAACGAGCAGATTCTCTTTGACCAGCGGTTGCCGACGGTCGCCATGGCTGACGACGGCAGCTTTGTCGTCACCTGGACGAGCAACCAGGGAGACCTGACCACCCCGGATGTCGACGTCTATGCGCGGCGCTTCAACGCGACGGGCGTGGCCCAGACCGGCGAGTTCAAGGTCAACACGACTCTGACCGGCGACCAGCAGTTCTCGCGCATCGCCATGGCCGCGGACGGTACGTTCGTGATCACCTGGACCAGCGGCGCAGCGCAGGGCTCCAGCACGACCCGCCCCCCGGGCGACGTCTTCTTCCAGCGCTATGACGCCACGGCCACCAAGGTGGGGACCGAAACCCGAGTCAATACCACGCTCACCGGCGATCAGTCGTTCTCGACCGTGGCCATGGCCGACGATCATAGCTTTGTCGTCACCTGGTCCGGCAATCAACTCGGTAATTACGACATTTATTTCCGCCGCTACAACACGACGGGAACACCGGTCTCGGCCGAAACGCTAGTCAACGAGACTCTGATCGGGAATCAGACAAACTCGGATATCGCCGTCGACGCCACCGGCAGCTATGCCGTGACCTGGACCAGCGATGGCGCTCTCGACGGCAGCGGCACCACCGTGCTGGTCAAGCTGTATTCGCCGTCGATGGCCGCCTTTACCAGCGAAATCCAGGCCAATAGCTTTACCGACAACGATCAACGCGATTCGACGATCGCGACCGACGCGGCTGGCAATTTCGTCGTTACCTGGTCGAGCAACCTGCAGGATGGCAGCGGCTGGGCCATCGAGGCGCAGCGGTTCAACTTCCTGGGCGACAAGATCGGCGACGAGTTCCAGGTCAACGTCTTCACCAACGGCGACCAGCGCTACGGCACCGTCGCGTCGAACGCCGCCGGGAGTTTCATCATCGTCTGGTCGAGCCTCAACCAGGTGAGCGCGACCAGCAGCTGGGATATCTACAGCCGCCGCTACACGCAGATCAAGCCGACCGCCCGCGACGATTCGGCGACCACGCCGAAGAACACGCCGGTCACGGTCAACGTGCTGTCCAACGACAGTCCGCCCGCGGGCGCCACGCTGGTGCCGGGCTCGGTGCTGATCGTCACTCCGGCCAGCAACGGTACGGCGGTCGTCAATGTCAACGGATCGATCACCTACACGCCGATCGTCGGTTTCATCGGCGTCGACACGTTTCAATACGTCGTCGCGGACAACACCGGCACCTTTTCGGATCCCGCGACGGTGACGATCACGGTGACGGGCGTGCCGCCGGTGGCGGTGAACGACTCGGCCACCACGCCCGAAGATACGCCGGTGGTGATCAACGTGCTGGCCAACGACAGCGCCACCGATGGAAC
>JAEUIK010000730.1 GCA_016793185.1 Planctomycetaceae bacterium
GGTGCTACCGGCGGCGCCGCGCAAGACTTGATCTTCTTCGGTCCGCTGCGCCCCGTGAGGATCCGGTTGCATTTGTACGTCGATGGCCGCCCGTTTCGCGACGTCTGGCGCGACCACGCCCGCGGGTATGTGCAGTCGCTCGACGCGAATCAGGATGGCCGCATCGATCGCGCCGAGGCCCAGCAGGCGCGTCCGTCGCTCGCCTCGTTGGCGGCGGGCGCGGGGAGTACTGAGGGTAACGCGTCGCTGGCGCGCTTCGTCGCGGAGCGCCCTGCAGGGGCGCCGCTCGAGGAGTGCTTGCGCTGGCAGGAAACGACGGCCGACGGGCCATTCTCGGTCACGGAATCGGCCGCGGCCGCGCTCTCCGACGGCGCGCTGCTGGAGCTCATCGACGCCGACCGCGATCGCCGACTTTCGCGCGTTGAGCTTGGCGCGGCCATCGATGTTCTCCGCCGCCGCGATTTCGACAACAACGAAGCCCTCACGCGCAACGAGCTGATCTCGGGCGCGGCGCTCTATCAGAGCGTCTCTCCGCGGGGCGAGGTCCCGCCGGCAGCATCGGGACCGGACGAGCAACGCCCGGCCAATGCAGACCGAACCGGCGACGATCGCAGCCGGTTTCTCTTGATCGTTCACGCACAAACCTCGCCGGCCGAAATCGCGGGCGCGATCCTGGACCGCTACGACCGCGACGGAAATCGACGCCTGACGTGCCGGTTGGCGGCGCGCGAGGTTGCCCTCGGCGACGAACTGTTTGCGGCGCTCGATCACAGCGGCGACGACGCGTTGGATATCGACGAACTGGGAGCCTTCGCCGCACGCGCGCCCGACGTCGAGCTGAGTATTCAGTTTGGGCAGCTGTCAGCGGAAGTTCCTGCCTTGGCGAGCGCCGGGACAGCGTTGTCCGCCGGCATGCGCATCCGCGCGCGGAGCGATGGCAGCTATAAGCTCGAATTGCCCGATGCGACCGTCGATTTGCGGCGCGACAATCGGCATCCCACCAAGAACCGCGCGCAGGAGATCGACTTTCGCAGCTTCGACGCCGATGCGAATGGCTATCTCGACGCGCCGGAGGCCGCCCGCGTGATCGGCAAGGCGCCGCTTGCGCTGCTCGACGCCGACAACGACGGCATGGTTCAGCCCGCGGAGTTCGAGGCCTTTGTGACGCGCGAAGGAGACGCCGCCGGGGCACGCCTCGTGCTCGCGCTGACCGGCGAGGGGCAGAATCTCTTCGAGCAGATCGATGCCAACTTCGATGGTGGACTGACCCCGCGCGAGCTGCGCACCGCCGCCGAGCAGCTGGCCAATCAGGATCTGAATGGCGACGGCTATCTGGATGGCGATGAATTGCCGCAACAGGTCGGGCTATTGCTGGCGCGCGGCCGATTGCGGCTGGCGGACATGTCCAACTCGGCGGCTCTGCGCCGCCCGCGAGGGACGGTGCGCGTCGAGGAAGAAGTCGGCCCGGGCTGGTTTCGCAAGATGGACCGCAACCGCGACGGCGACGTGAGCCCCCGCGAGTTCCTGGGCACGGCCGCCCAATTCGAGCACTTCGACGCCAACCGGGATGGTTTGATCGCAGCGGACGAAGCCGAAGCTCGCGGCGAATGATCGCCGGACCGCGCCGTTAAGGTCTCCAGAGGTCGATGGGCTTGGCGGGATCCGTGGCCAGCGGCAGTGTAACCTTGCGGCCGGCGCCGGCCGAGGCGTAGGCGGCTTGCACGATCTCCAACACGGCGCGGCCATCTTCGCCCGTCACGATCGGTTGCTTGTCGTTGCGTACGCAGTCGACGAAGTGTGCCATTTCCTGGGGAAACCCGTAGTTCCACGACTCTTCGTACATGGTGAAGGTCCAGCCGACGGTCGAGCCCGCTTTCTCGACGGCGTAGTCGTAACCGATTTTCGAGTAGGTGTGGATCGAGTTGCCGCGGAGCAGGTCGGCGTAAGCCTGACCCTGGGTGCCATAAACTTCGGCGCGGTCGTCCATGCCCCCCGGTTTGGCCCAGCTCTCTTCGGCCATGCCGACACAGCCATTGTCGAACTCGACGACGATGATTGCGTCGTCGTCGCCGCGCGTCTTGTCGCCGTGCACGTGCGTGCCAAGTTGCGCGTAGACGCTGGTGGCGCGGGGGCGGTGGCGGCAGTCGGGTCCCGAGAGGATCCAGCGAAAGAACTCGAACGCGTGGCAGCCCATGTCGAACGTGACGCCGCCGCCGGAGAGATTGACGTCCCAGAACCAGGCCGAATGGGGGCCATCATGCTTCTCGGCCTGCTTGACGAGATAGGGTTTGCCGAGCGCGCCCGAGTCGAGCAGCTGCTTCAGCCGGACGTACTTGGGGGCAAAGCAGAGCTCTTCGGCATACATCAATTTGACGCCCGCCTTCCGGCAGGCGGCGAGCATGCGATCGCACTCGGCCAGGTTCATGGCCATCGGCTTTTCGAGCACGACGTGCTTGCCGGCCGCGGTCGCGGCCAGCACGGCCTCGCAATGCAAATAGTTTGGCAACCCAAGCACGACCAGCTCGATGTCGCTCTGCGCGAACATTTCGCGGTAATCGAGAAACCACCGCGCGATGCCGCGCTGTTCGGCGAACGAGCGAACGTGGTCCAGGGTGGGCGAGGCGACGCCGCGCACCACGGCGCCGGGCACGCGCGCCAGCGCCTCGTAGTGCAAGTTGCTGATGAACTGGCTGCCGACCAGGCCGATTCCAATCTCGCGCATCGCCGCTCCTTCGGAAAGTTTCGCTGGCAGCGACTCGCGGCCGGCGAGAGCGGCAGTCTGCCCCTGGGAGCGGGAATCGTCAAGCGTGTGGCCAGTGCGAACCAACAGCGGGATCACCGCGACCAGACGCGGTTCACTCTTCCGAGCCGGGCTGGACGGCGCCGCGAGCTTGATCTGCCGTGGACTCTTCGCTGGCCACGGCCATCTGCACCAGTCGGCGCACTTTCAGGGTCGCTTCGATGCCCCAGACAATCGCCCCCAGGTAGCAGGCTCCGCCCGCCAGCAGTCCGAACCAGCCGATCTGCGGCGCCCAACTGACGAGCACCGTCCCGGCCACCAGGGCGCTGAGAAAGACGACGACCTTGACGTAGAGATCGTTCGTCAATTGGTTGCGGCTGTGCGTCTCGAGGGCCGCCTTGACGGACTGGTTGGCCAACTCGCGCATCGCGGAGATATCGCTCGCCGAAGGCAGCGGTTGGCGGCGCGGTCCCGTCGCTGTGGACTGGCCTTCCGGAGTGCCAACCAGACCCCTGTCGCCCGCCCGTGAGGCATCGCCAGCCGGAGCAGGCTCGCTGGGAGCGGGAACTGCGAGTTGCGTTGGTGCGGCAATCTTCTCCGCTTTCTTGATTCCGGCACTCGGCGCCGAACCGGCCTCGCCGCGAGTGCGACTCAAGAGCTGCGCCATGTACCGTTGGATGATCTGTTCTTCGCTGCCTTCATCGAGATCGTCGACCGACGTCGTCCCCGCGGGGATCGCCGCCGACGGTTCCGCTGCCGCGACCTCGTGCGTGTCGCCCGCACCGCATTCCGGCTCATCCTCGGCCGACACGTCATCCGCCGGCGCGACCTGGTCGTCGTTCTCCGATGGCAGCTCCTCGCGCAGGATCGAGAGCGCGGCGAGCCGTTGAAAGATCGCTTCGTCGTTACCTGGGCACGCGTCCTCGTTGGGCTGGGGCCCGGCATCGACCGCTGCTTCGAGCCCAGCCGCCGTTACGAGGGTGGCCGTGCCGCCTGCCGTCGATTCTTCCAGTCGCTGCTCGCGTTCGCCGAGGGAATGTTCGCGCGCGTCCAGTTCGGCAGCGCGCTGCCGCAGCGACGCAAGAGCCTCGCCCAACTCGGTCTCGCGCCGGGCAAGTCGCTCGAGCTGTTCCTCGCACTGGCGACGATCGGCATCGAATTGGGTGCGAGCCTGGTCGGCCGCGGCACGCTGCGACAGCAACTCGGCCTCGAAGTCGGACCGGGCTTGCGCGAGTTCGTCGCGCTCGGCTTGCCACACTGCGACTTGGCTCGTTAACTGCTGGGCTTGCACTTCGAGCTCGGCCTGGCGCCCGGCAACCTGGGCCTGGTGCTCAGTGAGGATCGTCTCGCGGCGACTCAGATCCTCGCGTATCGCCGCGGCTTGCCGCGTCAGCTCCTCGAGCTGCTGTTGTTGCTCGGCCAGCTGCGCGTGCGCCGCCGACTGCCCGGCCAGCTGGCGTTCCAGTTCGACTTCGCGCTTCGTGAGTTCCGCTTCCCGCGCCGTGGACTGACTTTGGGATTCCGCGAACGATTCGCGCTCTGAGGCCAGACGCTGCACCGCGGCTTCGAGTTCCGTGCGCTCTGTGGTCAGCGTCTGACGCTGCCGACCGAGCTCCGCCTGAGCTTCCGCGACATCGGATTGGGTTTTCTCCAGAGCCTCGCGGTCGCGCTCGATATCGCGCCTCGCGGCCTCCAACTCCTCGCGTACCGGGTTGGCAGAGTCGGCCGTGGCCTGCACCTCGCTCGCGACTGTGACGCCTGCGGTTCGACTCGCTTCTTCCTCTGCCCAGGCGGTCTCGCGCGCAGCCAATGCCGCCTCGCGCTCCGCCCAGACCGCGGCGGCTGCTGCCTGCTGGGCTTGCCACTCGCGGCGCTCGGCTTGCAGCCGTTCCGCCGCAGCGGATTGTTCCTCCCTCAGGCTGACGCGTTGTCCTTTGATCTCGTTGACTGACGCGGCGATCGTCGCCGCCTGCGCGTCGAGTTCGCGCCGAAGCTGATCATTGGCCGCCTCGCGGCGCTGCGCATCGCTTTCGCGGCAGCAGATTTCGGCCGCCAGCGTATCCAGCAGGACCTGCCGCTTGTGCAGTTCTTCGGCCAGGCGGAGCACTTGCTCGGTCTTACGGTGTAAATCGAGCTCGTTCCGTTCGAGGGCTCCGGCGCGACGGGCCAGATCTGCCGTGCGCGATTCGAGTGCGGTCGTGCGGTCGAGGCAGCGCCGAGGGTCCGACTCAGTCAGACGCTGACGCCACTCGGCAACCGTGGTAGGCGAGGCGTCGGCGAGAACCTCCAGCTCAACGCTCCCTAGTTGCAGGCGATCGCCGACCGCGAGCCGCGCGTCGCTGAAGTCGCGGCCGTTGAGGCGGACCCCCTGTGACCATTTGCGAACGATCGTCTGTTCCGCGCCGCGCAGGATCAGGCACTGCACAGCGCTCAGGCGCCTCGGCCCGTCTCCGCCCGCGTCCTTTCCCCCGGCGCTCAAATAGCACTTGGGTCGAGCGAGCTCGATGATCTCGCCGGCGCGCGATCCCGTGCAGTACCCCAATGCCAAGGGATGAACCCCGGCCACGCCCGCGATTTCGGAAACGTGTTCGAGAACAGACTGACCCATGTTGCCGTACCTTGTGCGCAGAAATTGGACCGCCCATGGCGCGAAACCGAGTTTCGGCACTGTGGTGCTCCTAGGGCATTTAGGTCATAACGGCTAATGGGTCAAACGGTTAGCAGTCGCGGCGCGGGGCTGTTTTGAGGTCACGCCGCCCCAATCGTCACCGCCGCGGGGGCACTGCCAGCGGCAGCGGCGCGCAGGCCGGGTGCGCTGGGTCGTGACGCTTGCCAGCGACGGCCCAGCGCGTTTAGGTTGCCAGCAGGGTTGTCACGAGGAGTGGGGATTATCGCAATGAGCCGGTCCAAACGGTCGCGCCATTCGCGGCCTGCCAAACCGCGGGGACCGGCGCTCCCCGCCGCGGCTGCGGCGAGCCCGGGTCGGGATGATCGGTTCGAGGTGCGATGTGGCTGCGGAATCGTCGTGCGCGGCGAGCGGCATCCCGGCGAATCGAGCGTTGTTTGCCCGAGCTGCGGCCTTGAGCTGCCGCTTCCGGACGCCTCCCCAGGCACGCTTGCGCCGCCGCCGGCGGGTGCGGTTCAGTTCGTGCCGGCGACGCGCGAGTCGGTGGCCGCAGCCGCCGCGCTCGACAAGCGCGGGACGGTCGCGGCACCCGCGGACGAAGCGGGGCTTCATCCGGATCGACTCGAGCAACGTCGCCATGTGACCTCTCTGCAGATCCTGGCAGCCGTGGTGTTGCTGTTGGTGGTTGGCACCGTGGCCTGGGGATGGTACTCGCGCCGGCAGCAGCGCTTCTTGCTCGAGCTGCAGGATCTTACCACGGCCGGTCAAAGCGCGCTGGACCGGGGCGAGTTTGAGCGCGCGGTGGAACTGCTGCGCGAGGCGGATCGGGCTGCGCGAGGGCTGCATGCCACCGACGCCCAGGGGCAGCTTGCCCGACAGCTTTATCGCGAAGCCATGATCTGGTCGCGGCTCGCAGTGAGCGGCATCGACGAGTTCTTTTTCGCCCGCGCCGCGGCCGCGGCTGGCGCCGGAGCAGGCCTCCCCGCCGAGTTCGATCGCGAATTGGCGGGACGGACGGTCGTGATCCAGGCACACGGCGTGCGCACGGCGGCTGCCGCGCCGATGCCCCCTGGCGGCGCTGCGCCCGCCGCTGAGGTCAGGCCGGAACCGAAGCGGCAGCCGGCCCGCCGGCCGGCTCGACTCCCCTTGGAGCTCGATTGGTTGATTGCGGGCGAGCGCTTTCAGGTCAAGATTTCCCCCAAAGATCTGGCTGACTTACCCGGCGTACCCGAGAACGGCGAGCACGAGCTGTTGTTTGGGGCCGAATTGCAGTCGGTCGAACCGGATCCCGCGAGACCCGGCGGCTGGCTCGTCCGGCTGGTTCCTCAAAGCGCCGTTCTGCTCACCGGCGAGGGGCCATTCGCCTCCATCCATTGGCCCGACCCGGATTCTCTCCGGGAATTGCTCGCAGGGCAGCGGTCGCGCGTGCTTGGCGAATCCGCGCCACAGGACCAAGAGGAAGAGGCCGCACCATGAGCCACGCGAACCTGAGTCATCCCGCCTGGGGATCCGCGTTGGCGCGGCCGACGCCATTCTCGAACCGCGCAGGCCGGGTCGTCCGGAGGCTACTCGCGCTGGCGTGCTGGCTGTCGGTCTCGCCTGTGGCGGCGATCGAGATCCACGAGCTCGAGGCCGAACCAACGCCGCACCTGGGCAAGTCGGTCATTGTCCAGGGACGCCTCCAGTCGGCCGGCGGGGGCCGCCTGAAACTCATCGGGTCGAACGTCGATTGTCGCTATACCGAATCACGCGTCCCCATTCGTCCCGGCACCACGCACATCGAGCTAGAGGGCAAATTGTCGCGCGAGCCAGGGGGAGTGGTGTTGCACATCGACTCGTTGCGGCCAATTCCCGACGAGGCGGCCGACTTCGCCGTAAGGCGGCAGAAAATTCCCGAGGGGAAGTTCGCGGCATTGTACGAACTGAGCCGTTGGGCTCGAGCCCGGGCAAGATGGTACGACGACGCCAAATTGCGCAACCTTGCGACCTCCAGTTATCGGGAGGCGTTTCTTTGGGAAGAAGAGGCTCTCGCCCAACAGCTCGACACGCTGGGCCTGCTGGAACTCGCCGACCGCGGCGAGCAGTTGGGGCT
>JAEUIK010000748.1 GCA_016793185.1 Planctomycetaceae bacterium
TCGACGGCTCGCTGATCGAGGGGGCGGCAGCCTTCGGTGCCGGCGACACGGGCATGGGGGGCGACGCACTTGCCGGGCGAGCCGCAGACACCGGTTGCCGCGCGACAGCCGGGGAGACCGCGGGCTCAACCCCGTCCGCAGAACTTGCGGGTGACTCCCCGACCGGTGGCGTTTGCCGTGTGGCCGGCGGCGCGGCGACAGGGACCGCCGGCGCAGCTTCGATGGCGCCTTGCGCAGCGGCTCCACTGCCACCGCCAAAGAGATGCCTGAGCACCGATTCCTGCGTTTGCAGGAATTGACGCATCGTCTGCTGGAACAGCGCATAGTCGTTGGAAGTCATTCCGCCGCCCGCCGGCGCGACTGGCTCGGGCGGGTGACCAGCCGATCCGATCTCGGAGGCGATGTGATTGGCCGTCGCAATCTGCCGCGGGGGCGCGGCTTCTCGACCTGGGGGAGCAGGCATGGAAGGTTCGTTCTCCACGGATTCCTCCCGGTAAGCAGTCGGCCCACCGGTTTGTTGCTGCACAGCGGTAAAAGGTTCATGCGACGAAGCAAGCCGCGCCTGCGGCGAAGTATCGCGCCGCGGTTGGCCGACGCGCCGGGCGTACGCTCCGTTTATCAGCCACATGTGAGGCTTCAAAGGCTCTGGAACGGCACCGGCGAGCGTCGCCCGATTCAACGGCTCCAGTTCGCGGTGTTCATAGAGTCGATCGAGCGACACATCGACCCCGTTGACAGCGAGCAGTGCGAGTGCCGACAAGAAGCGCTCGGCTCCGCCGTCGACCGTGGATTGTGTGGCGATCGCGACATGCGGACGGCCACGGAGAATCTCGCGCACCAGCCCGGTGAGCACACCCTTGGGGCCGACTTCCACGAAGATCCTGGCGCCCTCCTGGTACATCCGCTCGATCTGCTCCACGAAGCGCACTTCGCTCGTCAGCTGCTCGGCCAAGAGGGTCCGGATTTGCGTCGCGTCGCCATCGTAAGCCGCGGCCGTCACGTTGCTGTAGACGCGGCCCGTCGGTGTGGAAACCTCCGCCGCGGCCAGCGTGGCACGGAAAGCTTCACGCGGCGCATTCATATAAGGAGTGTGGAACGCGACCGAAACCGGCAACTGCCGGACCGCCACGCCAGCGGCCTCCAGCTTTGCTTGCGCCGCGGCGATGGCCGCGGTCGATCCGCTCAGCACGGTTTGCGACGGACTATTTCGATTGGCGAGCCAGACGTCGGCCACGTCGTGGATTAGGGGCTCGAGCTGCGCGGCAGTAGCGCTGACCGCCAGCATGGCACCCCGCGGAGAATCGCCTGCCTGGGCCATGGCCTGGCCTCGGGCGGCGGCCAGTTGCAGCAGCGTCGCTTCCGAAACAGCGCCGGCGGCCGCCAATGCGACGAGTTCGCCAAAGCTGTGTCCCGCGTACATCGAAGCACGCAGGCCAAACGCTTCGAGCAGCAAGTGCATCGCCCGGCCACAGGCGCCTAGGGCAGGCTGGGCGATGTGCGTTGCCTTGAGCTCTTCGACTCCCCGCATCCGGTCGGCATCACTATACGCGGGGGCCGGGTGGAGATACTTGCTGAGACGATCCCCCAGAATCGTCTCGAGCTGCGCATCGGCCCGCTCGAGACAGGCCCGCACTTCGGGGTACTCAACCGCCAATTCCTGCAACATGCCGGGGTGCTGCGATCCCTGGCCGGGAAAGAGGAATGCGGTCTCGCCAGCGAGGGGTGGTTGGGCCGTGTAATGCACCCCGGCAGGCAGCTTGCCGATGATCTCGCCACGCTCGTTCAAGGCCGCCGCAAACTTCTGCAGCAAGTCCTGCAACTCGGACAAGCTGGCGGCGATCAGCGCAGCTCGGATCGTTTTGGCGACACGCGCCGTCCGCAAGTGCTGGGTATAGGCAAACCGCGCAAAGGCCGAATCAATTTCCGTCCGCGACAAGCATTCGGCTTCCCGCGCCAACGCCCGCAGGGCAGGGGGGATGCCAGCCGGCTCGTCGGCGCCGACGACGAATAGCTCGCGCGCCCGATCGGCGCGAGCCGCCACCGGTCGGGCCGTCGGGCTGCGATCGTACTCCTCGAGCAACACATGGAAGTTCGTTCCGCCGAAACCGAACGACGAGACGCCCGCCCGGCGCGGACCGGCATGTTCGAGCCAGGGACGCGCTTCGGTGTTGGCAAACAGCGGGCCGTCGACCAATCCCGCCTTGGGATTGGGACGCTCGACGTGCAGGGTCGGCGGCAGCACCCGATGTTGCAGTGCCATTATGGCTTTGACGAGTCCCACGGCGCCCGCGGCGCACTTGGTATGCCCAATCATCGACTTGATGCTGCCGACCGCCACGCTTTGCGGCGGCGCGTTCGCCTCGGCGAGCAAGGTGGTGAGCGCCTGGCCCTCGGTCTGATCGCCAACCGCCGTGCCGGTGCCGTGGGCTTCGAAGAGCCGGACCGAGGCCGGATCGACGCCGGCCTGCGCGTAAGCACGCCGCAGCGTGCGAAGCTGCCCCTCCATGCGCGGTGCGGTGAGGCCTTTGCTACGGCCATCCGACCCGGAGGACACGGCGCGGATCAGAGCATAGATCTTGTCGCCGTCGCGCTCGGCGTCTTCGCGCCGTTTAAGCACGACGGCCGCATGCCCTTCGCTGATGACGATGCCATCCGCGTCGGCGTCAAACACGCGCGGCACGCCGCGGGGACTGAGGGCTCCGGCCTTGGCGAAGCAGAGGTACCCGAACGGGTTCTGCATCGTGTCGCAGCCGCCGGAAATCGCCATGTCGCACTGGCCGCTGGCCAGTTCGTGGCACGCCCAGTAGACGGCTGCCAGCGACGACGCGCAGGCGGCGTCGATCGTGCAGTTCACGCCGCCGAAGTCGAAGCGATTGCTGATACGACCCGCGACGACATTGAAGAGGATCCCGGCGAAGCTATCCTCGGTCCACTCGGGGAGTTGTCCCCACAACGACTCGTCGGGGTTCTCGAGAAACCGCGGCAGCATGGCGCGGAACGCGTAGTTGGCGCCGAGTTCGCCGGCGCCCCCGCCTACTCCCAACACGATACTGGTTCGCTCGCGCAAAGGATTGTGGTCGCCGTACCCGGCGTCGCGCAGGGCCCGATCGACCAACTCCATCGCCAGGAGCTGCATCGGCTCGATGCTCGGGATCGACGCAGGGGGAATGCCGTACTTGAGCGGATCGAACGGCAGATCGGCGACGAACCCTCCCCACTTCCCGTAGATCTTGTCGCGGGCCTTGCGATCGCCATCGAACCAGCGGTCCGCCTCGAAGCGGTCCGGAGGAATTTCGGTGATCGGACTGTGCTTGGTCAGGATGTTGTGCCAGAGACGTCCGGCCGTGGTAGCCCCAGGGACCAGGCACGCCAGTCCCACAACGGCGATATCGAGCGGCCGCGGCCGAATCGCGCGGC
>JAEUIK010000787.1 GCA_016793185.1 Planctomycetaceae bacterium
GTGGCGATCGACACCTACCTGAGCAAGATCATCGCCCCGGCCGAACGCCTCTTCGGCTTCACCCTGCTCTCAACCCAAACCATCCAAACCATCAACCGCTACCCCGCCGGCAACTTCAGCAACGCCGGCCAGAATTTTGCCTCGGGAACGTAATGCGGCGGGGGCGGAACTGTTGTTGATTGCCTAGTTAGTCAGGTGTGAGCAGCGCGCCGCGGGCAGTGTACGGCGCGCAACTGCGCGAGGAACTTCGAGTATGCGGAAAAACCAACTTCGCCATTGGTCGCGGGGAGCGATTGTGCTCCTGTGCGTTTCGACCCTCACCACGATTTCGCGTGGTGGGCAGCACTGGGGATGCTATGTGCAGGGGCATACGCCGGCATTCATTCCGCACAACACCGAGCATGGCTACAACCAGACGCGCTGGCGGCGCTGGCCCGAAACCTGCCCTGCCGACCAGGTGATTCAGGACGCTCCCAAGATCATCAAGCCGTTGCCGCCCGCGAAGAAGGAGGCCGACGATGATCTGCCACCGCCTCCGCCGTCGCGCTCGGAGGAGATGCCGGAGCCTGACCTGGTTCCGCCGAATAATGAACTCGAGCAGGACTTGCAGCCGATTCCCCCGGATAATGCGCGTCCAGAACCGCCGCCGGGATTGACGCGTCCCGATGCGGGCGAACTTCCGAGCACATCGCCCAGCGATGCCCCGAGCACAACCGAACCTCCCGCGGCGCCGACCGAGGGGATTCCTGAGCTCGCGCCCCCGGAAGAGACACTCGAGCCGGCCGCGCCTCCGGCCACCGAGCCCCCCGCGAGCGTGCCTCCGTCCAGTGCGCCACCGACGCGCGTGCCAGCGACGGCGCCCGGCACGCCGCTTCCCGTTCCCCCGACCGATCTCGACTCGCGCCGCAGGATGCCGCAATCGTCCCCGACGGCGATGCGCCGCGATGCCCGACCGACTCAAGTGCAGGCCGAGCGCTATCCGACGCTGGACTTGGACGCGCGAGAAGCGGTCTTTCACGACGAAACTCCGCGGGCACGGACCGCCAGCCAGCCCACACGCCAACGGTCGCTGGACGTCGAGCAACTTCCACGCAACTTGGAGGCCTTGCCCGACGAGCCGCCAGCGGGCGAAGAACTGGAGCTGTTTCAGCCCGGCGCTCCGCGCCGTGGCGCAGCCCCCGCGGGTCAGCCGGCGGGCGTGAAACCGGCGTCGTATCAGGCGGCCCGGCTGGCGCCGGGGCGTGCTCAACGTGCTTCGCTCAGCGCCGAACCGCCGGCGAGCGACGCGGCGCAGCTACCGCAACGCGCTGCGATGCGGCCTGCGCTCCAACCGCCGCGCGAACTGCGGCAGCGCGCCAACCCACTGCGCGACGGGGCAGGGCAGGGGAGTTACGCCGAGGGAACCGGCGGCCGCGCGAACCCGCTCCGCTAGTCGCCCCATTGGCCCACGGGGCCGGGGAGCAGCACTGCGCAACGAGCCGGGGCTGCGCGCTGGGAATCTAGCTGGCGTAACCCACCGCGGCGCCGAGCACGTCGACCACCTGCTCGATCTCTTCCAACGAGAGATTGTTGTGGAAGGGAATCGCCAGCGTCCGCTTCGACACGGCATCAGTCACGGGCAACGGGCCGACGGTCGAGCCGAACTGGCGGGCGACGTAGGTCTGTTCATGCACGGGATTGAAGTAACGCCGCAGCGGGATCCCGTGTTTCTCCGCGACGTACTTTTGCACGCGCGCCAGATCGATGCCCGGCGCCATCGTGATGACGAAGACGAACCAGCTTTTGCGGACGTGGGCACGGACGGGCATCGGAGTGGCCCAGTCGCAGTTGCGGAGGCGCTCGATGTAGGCCCGCGCGACGTTCTCGCGCTTGTCGAGAAACTCGGGCAGCCGCTTGAGCTGCGAGACGCCGAGCGCGGACGACATTTCGTCGAGGCGGTAGTTGTAGCCTAACCGCTCGTGCTCGAGCCACTCGCCCTTCTCGCCGCGTCCCTGGTTGCAGAGGCTGCGGCTGAGCTCGTTGATGCGATCATCGTTGGTGACGATGATCCCACCCTCGCCCGTCGTCATTTGCTTATTGGGATAAAAGGCAAAGGCTCCGGCGACGCCAAATTGGCCGAGCTTGCGGCCGCGATACTCGGCGCCCAGCGCCTCGCAGCAATCGTCGATAATCGGCAAGCCATGCTTGTCGGCCACCGCCTGCAGCGCATCCCATTCCGCCGGGTGGCCGAAGACGTCGACCGCCATGATGGCCTTCGTGCGCGGCGTGATCTTGCGCGCGACGTCGTCGGGATCGAGATTGTAGGTATCGGGCTCGATATCGACGAACACCGGGGTGGCGCGCTCGTAAAGAATCGCATTCACACTGGCAGCGAACGTGAAGGACGGTACCAGAACTTCGTCGCCCGGGCCAATTCCCGAGGCGATCACCAGGACGTGCAACGCGGCCGTGCCCGAGTTCGTGGCGATGGCGTGCTTGACCCCGCAGTACTCCGCCATGCGGCGTTCGAATTCGGCGGTCTTGGGCCCCAAGGCCAGTCGTCCGGAACGCACGACTTCCAGCACCGCTTCGACATCGGCCTCCGACAGATCGGCGGACGACATCGGAATCGACTCTTTCATGACAGCTCCTGGTGACAATGCGGACCGACCGGGATCGGCGGGGTGCGTGACTGACAGGGGGTCCGAGAACACCCCCAGCAGAGGTGGTTCAGGACGGCGGTGCTTCGTCGTACCGCTCAATTTTAGCGGCGCGCGGACGGAATTGCTTGGGGGAGCCTTCGCACCCCCGGCAAAACGACCGCACACCCACGCCCCCCGCGAGCGGCTCGATCTAGGTGCCTCACGGCGATTGGGCTAGACTACGTCGCAACCCGCCGTGGAAGCAAGGATGACCGTATGCGATCGGGGATGATGCCGCAAGGAGGGGCGACGAATCGGGGGCTGCCGCGCCCCGCCCGGCGGCGCGCGCGGATCGCGATTTGGGGGTCGTTGCTGGTCGCATTGCGGTTGGCATGGGGAGGCGCCTGGTGTGGAGCCGCTTCCCCAGCGACGCCCCACGAGGTCCCGCCCGAGTTCGAGGACGCCGAGCTCGCGGCCGTCTGCTTTATCGATGCGAACCAGGGCTGGGCAGTCGGCGACCGCGGAGTCATCTGGCATACAGCCGACGGAGGCGACACCTGGAGCCTGCAGCCGTCGGGGGTGAGCTGCCGGCTCAACACGGTTCACTTCGTCGATCCGCAGCGGGGCTGGGCAGCGGGGGGTGCCGCCTTGCCCCCCGGCGACCTGAGCCGCGGAGTCATCCTCAGCACGCGCGACGGCGGACGGTCATGGCAGGCGATCCCCAAGCTGTCCCTGCCGGCGATCCGGCGGCTGAAGTTCTTCGACGCGCAACACGGGTGGTGCCTGGGTGAAGTCTCGGCACTCTTTCCGGCGGGACTCGCGCGCACGACCGATGGTGGCCGCAGTTGGGATGCCATGTCGGGATCCGGGCCGCGCGGTTGGCTGACGGGGGATTTGCCTGATCTGGAATCGGGAGCCGTCGCCGGCGCGGCGGGCACATTGGCACCCGTGCGCCGCCAGGGGATCGAGAGCGGCAAGAGTCCGCGGCCCGGCCTGCGCGACATCCATGTCCTGCGACTGTTGCGAGGAGGCGCCGGCTGGCTTGCCGGCGACGCCGGACTGGTGTTGGGCACAGCCGACGGGGGACGCACGTGGCAGGTTCCGAGCAGCGAGTTGCCCCCCCTCGCGGCTCAGCTCGATTGGCGGGCGCTCGCAACGTTCGACAATCAGGTCTGGCTGGCCGGGTCGCCGGGCACGGTCGTGCTTCACTCGCCCGACGGCGGCCAGAGCTGGCAAGCGCAGGCAACGGGGCAAACGCTCCCCATTCGGGCGTTGACTTTCGCGGATGCCAAACAGGGCTGGGGCGTGGGCGCCCTGGGGACGATCCTGGCGACGCGCGACGGTGGACAATCGTGGCGCGTGCAGCGAGCCGGCGGCAAGCGCGCCGCCTGGTTGGCATTGCTAAGCGAACCGCGCGACATGCCGTGGGAGCTGTGGGGAAAACTGGCGGCGAGCGAAGGCTACCTCGCGGCGGTGGAATTCGTGGCGCGGCGCGATGCGGCTGAGGACGCCACGTCCGAATCCTTTCGCGGCGACCGCGCCCGGCAGGCCCTGACCGAGTTGGGTGCGAGTTCCGTCGAAACTTACTGGCAGTTTCCGCTCCCGCCGCGCGATACGAGCGCAACAAGCGCGCAGATCCTGGCCGCCTGGAATGAGGCGACGGACGGTCAAGCCGGACGGCTGCTGGAAGAGCGCTTGGTGCGCGCGATCCGCACCTGGCGGCCCGAAGTGATCGTGACCCACTCCCCGTTTCCGCGCGGGGACCATCCGCTCGAACACATCGTCAATCAGGCGGTGCTCCGTGCCGCCCAGGGGGCCGCCGATCCGACACGCCAGCCGGAGCAGATCAATCAGCTGGGGCTGGCGGCCTGGCAGGTCAAGAAAGTGATCGGCGGACCAGTGGCACCTTCGCCAGAGACGATCCGGTTGCACACTGCGGAGCTCGCACCGCGGCTGAGTCAGTCGCTGGTCGAGTTGGCCGAGATGCCGCGCGCCATCCTCGAGCCGACCTCGTCGCGCGTCCCGCCGGAGTTCGCCTTCCGCCTGTATGTTGATCGCGTTCCGCAGCGCGCCGGCGCCAAGGACTTCTTTGCCGGCATCGTGCTCCCGCCCGGGGGTGATGCCCGGCGGCGACTGAGCGCGCCCGATCCGCTCGCGGCCGAGCGCAGCCGGCAGCTGGCGGCGCGGTCGCGCAATTTGCAATCGATCTTGGCGCGTTCCTCTCAGGATGAGCGCGGCGGCATGCAGGTCGTGGGGGCGATCGGGGGATTGGTCGAGGGTTTTGACGGCCCCACCGCGGGGCGCGTGCTCTATCGCCTGGCGCAAGACTATGTCCGCCAGGGCCAGTGGGATCTCGCCGCCGACACGATGAACCTGCTGGTTCAGCAGTATCCACAGCATCCCATGACCCCGGCGGCGCTGGTGTGGCTGGTTCGCTACGGCGCCAGCAGTGAGATTGCCTGGCGGTTGAATCGCGACGAGCGGCTGGTTGCCGAGCAGATTTCGGCAGCCGACGGGGGTCCACCCGCGGCCGGCCCGCCCACCGGGGAAGACGACGCACGTGCTCAGCCGATCCAGGCCGCCGCGCTCGTCGAACGGGCAAACCGGATTGGCGTCGATCACGAGCGCACCGACGGTCGCCGCGAACAAGCAATTGCGGCCGCCAAGCGCATCGAGGAGCTCGACCCGGCGCGCGCCCGTGAGCCGAGCGTGGTCTTTCCGCTGGCGTGCGCCTATCGGGGGCGGGGATTGCAGCACGACGCCGATCGATTGCTGCTGCTGCTCAAGCAGGGTCGGCCGCTCGACGCATGGTCGACGAGCGTTGCGGCCGAACAATGGCTGGCGCGTCCCGAGGGGGCCTGCCCGAAGCCCACGATCGCGGTGGGCAAGGCCGCGGCGCGCCCCCGGCTCGATGGAGAGCTGGATGACGCCGTCTGGCAACGAGCCCAACGTGTTGATCTGACCAGCGGCGCCGAGGACGAGCCGTGGCCGGCGGCGGCGCTGTTCGCCTACGATGCGGAGTTCTTGTACTTTTCCGTCAGCTGCCAGCAGGCGACCGGCGTCGACTACGCGCCCGCCGCTTCGGTGCGCCCCCGCGATCCGGACCTCAGCAAGCGCGACCGCGTCGAATTGCTGCTCGACCTCGATCGCGACGCAGCAACCTGGTTTCGGTTGACGGTCGACGCGCAGGGGTGGACGAACGACGCCTGTGGCGACGATCCGAGCTGGAATCCGCAGTGGTACGTGGCAGCCGCGACCGCGGACGGCGTCTGGACGGTCGAAGCCGCGATTCCGCTCGAACAACTGACGCGGACGTTCCCCAAGGCGCGATCGGCCTGGGGCGTCGGCCTGCAGCGCATCGCGCCCGGGGCGGGCTTCCAAAGCTGGACGCGCCCGGCGGCGCCGCAGATCCAGCCCGAGGGGTTTGGGCTGCTGCTGTTCGAGTGAACCGCGGGGGAGGCGCCTTCCCGCCGCGGGCCCGTGCGCGGCGTCATTTCCCGCGCTCGCGCGTCGCCCCACGCGGAGCGGTCCCCCCGGCAGCGTCGCGCACCCTCGACCCGTGCGAAATGCGCAGCC
>JAEUIK010000789.1 GCA_016793185.1 Planctomycetaceae bacterium
GCCAGCCCCCCCTCGCGCACGCCGATGCCCTGCAGCGTAATTGGCACAGTCGCGGCCAGGGCCACCAGCGGCACGGCCACCAGCAACGCCAGCAGCGGAACGTCGATTTCCAGCGCTCGGGCCAGCACGAACACGGTCGCCACGTTCAGACCTTGAACCACCAGGCTCCAGGCAAACGCCTGCGCGAGCAAGTCCGGCCGTGTCGCATAGACGGCCAATTTGCTCCAGGGTTTGGCGCGCCCCAGGTCGGTTGCCCGACGCGTGCGCTGCCAACGCGCTCCGACCCGCGTCATGACCAGGATGATTCCGAGCGCTGCGGCGGAACACGTCGCGCCGACGGCGAACACGGCCGGGCCGGCGATTCGCCAGCGGAGGGCAATCATGCCGCTCGCCGCCAGCACCAGCAGCGCCGTGAGTCCGGCCAGTCGATCGGCCAGCACCGTGCCGCCGGCGAGAATGCGCGTGGGCGTGTCGCGCCCCAGGCGGAGCGCCTTGACGACGTCGCCGCCGATCGAGCCCGGCAGACAGAGTCCGAAGAAACTTCCCACGAAGTACAGCCCCAAGAACTGGGCGAACGTCTGGTCGAAACCAAGCGGTCGGGCCAACCGCGACCAGCGGACGGCGCTGGCTGCTTGCGAAGCGAGATAGAGCAGCCACGCGGCCCCGCACAGTTCCAGCCGCACCTCGCCCAGCGACTCGGCGACTTGCGGCCAATCGACGCGCGTCGCCAGCAGCGCCAACAACGCTCCGCTCACGCAAGCGCGCAGCAGCCCGGCGAAGCGGCGAGGGGGGGACGTGACTGGCGCCGCATCAGACATTCATGCGTCCTATCGAGGGCAACCGTGTCATGAGATTCTCCGAAGCTTAGCGCGGCGTGTGGGGCGTCGGCTGGCTGGCAGTTGCCGCGGGGCGGCCGAACAGCACGATCTCGCCGCTACGGAGAAAGCGTCGCTGCCGTTGAAGTTCGGCCACGTCGCGCGGCAGGTGCGCCGCGAGCTGCGCGGCGTGCTTGTCGCGGGTGACCAGAAAGCCTTGCGGATGTTCGCGCAGGAAGCGGACCGCGCTCTCGATCGAGTCGAGCTTTTCGACGCGCCCGGCGGCGTAGTAGGGGAGGCTGGGGACGAAGTAATCGAGCGTGGCGAGTTGCGCCGCATCGCCGGCGTGCCGGCGCATCGCGGCCACGGTCGGCCAGCTATTCTGGAAATTTCCCACCCAGGGGGCCGCGAAGTCGAAGACGACGATCGCGAACAGGACGGCAGTCACGCCCAAGGCCGCGGCCGCGCGCGGTACGCGTCCTGCGAAGGCCTCGCGGCAGGCATAGCCCCCGCCGACGATCAGGAGCAAGCCAATCAGGCCGAGCCACCCCTGTCCGGGCAGGATGAAGTGGGCCACGATCGGCAGTGCGATCAGGATGCCGACGCCGACCAAGGGGACCGACACGAGCGCCAAGCGCAACAGCAAGCGCGGCACGCGGGCGGGATCGCGCATCCAGGACATCACGAAGGCCGCGGTGATGATCGCCACGGCAGGATACGCGGGCAGGATGTAGCTGGGGAGCTTCGTCCGTGCCAGCGAGAAAAACCCGATGTAGAAGCCGGCCCAGCAAGCAAGAAACAAGTAAGGCGCGTGCCAGCGATTGCCGCGGCGCACCTCGCGCCCGAGCTCCCACACGCTGAGGGACAAAAAGATCGACCAGGGGAAAAAGCCGATCAACAGGGCGAGCACATAGTAGACAATCGGTCCGCGATGCCCCTCCATGGGCTCCAGAAAGCGATGAACGTTGTGCTTGCCCAGGAATCCGGCCAGCCAGGCGCCGTCGGTTTCGATCCCGACCGCGATGTACCAGGGGAGCGCCACGAGTCCCACGGTCAGGAAGGCGATATCGGGGCGCAGGAGCCAGATCGCTCGCGTGAGCGGGCGGGGACCGAACGCCGCCCGCAGCGCGCGACCGCCGCGGAGCAGTCGTTCGCGCCAGCCGGAGGCGGGCCGCGGATAGACGGCAATCTCGGCGCGGAGCAACGCCACGTAGAGCACCAGCGCCAGCGAGGGGAGCGCGACTCCCACGGGGCCCTTGGCCAGCACCGCCAGGCCCATGGCCGCGTACATCGGAATCACATGGAACCAACGCGTGTCGTCCAGCGCTGGTGTCGCGCCGCCGGGGGCCGCCAGCGGCGGCGACATGGCGGCGGGCGCGGCGCTCGGAATCGCCCCCGGTACGTAACGGACGAATAACCAGAGCGACAACGTGGCGAAGAAGATCAGGGTGGAGTCAGGCGTCGCAGCGCGCGCGGCAACGTCAAACATGACCGCCGTGGCGAGCATCAGCCCCGCCCAAAACCCCACACCCGGGCCGAACAAGCGCCGGCCCAGCGCGTACGTGAGCGCAACCGTCCCCACTCCCCACGCTGCCGACCAGAACCGCGCGGCGAACTCACTCACGCCCCACGTGTGGTAGCTCACCAGCATGAACCAGTAGATCAAGACGGGCTTGTCGGTGCGAAGGTCCTGGTTGAAGGTGGGGACGAGCCAGTCGCCGCGGGCGAGCATTTCGCGACCGCAGGTCGAGTTCTTGCCCTCGTCGTCGTCAAAGAGTCGGGCGCCGCCGAGATTGGCAAAAAAGATCACCGCCGCGACGGCCAGCACCACGACCAGCGGACGGCTGAGATAGCGAGGCATGCGCGGCACCCGGTGAGGACGGAGCGTGTTTGGGGGGATCCCCCGCCGGACCGTTTGCCGGGGCTAAACGCAATTGTCATCGCTGCTTAGCAGCCGCGAACCGGGCGTGGGGTGGGGAAGTCTAGGCGAGTTTCCGGGACCGGAGCAACAGCAGTTCAACGGGAGCTGGCGCCCCACGTGCTGCGACCCGCTGTGGTTCGCCGCGGTCGTCTTGTCGCTGCGACGGCGATTGGGGTAGATTGCCGCCGAACAGGTGAGCCCGGCGGAGTCTGGCCCTGGGGGAGCGCTCGCCGTGCAGACGTCGGGAAGGACACGGAAGTCGATGAACGGCAGCACACGTCCCGTGGTGAGCCCAGCGCGTACCGATCGTACGCTCGCAACCGCTCCCCCCGTCTGCCTGCCCACGGGGGGACATGCAGCGAATCCCCCCGTGCGGGCGCGCGCCTTGGCGGTGATTCCCTTGCTCTGGCTGTCGGCCGGGGCGGCGCTGGCGATCGACATGCCGGTGGCCCGCTACTGGCACGGTATCGACACCCCCGGCTTCATCGTCGACGTCTTCGAAAGCGCGGAGACGTTTGGCAACGGGGCGGGAGTCGTGCTCATTCTCGCGGTCGCCGTGAGCCTGGGGGGCATTGGCCCGCGCTTCCTGCTGCGAATGGCCCTGGCCTCGCTCGGATCGGGCCTGGTCGCCGATCTGTTCAAGCTGATCATCGCCCGGGCACGTCCGCGCGAGATGGATCTGCAGCAAAGCGTACTGGAAT
>JAEUIK010000002.1 GCA_016793185.1 Planctomycetaceae bacterium
GGGGGCAAGCGCGTTCGACGTGTTGCCATTCTGGGTATGGAAGCACCAGAGCCCCTTGGGGAGCATCGCCACGCCGGGGCGAACCGCGTCGCTCACCTGCGCCAGGCACCGCACTTCGCCCGAGCCGTTGAACACGCGCACCTTATCGCCGCTGGCGATGCTGCGCGGCCGAGCATCGTCGGGATGGATCTCGACTGCCGCCGGCTCGCGCTGCAGTTGATAGAGCGTCGACGTGATGGCGCGCGACGAAGCGGGCGAAATGAGCGCGAGCGGGTAGCGGTCGCTCTCCGCCAGCTCCTGGAAACCGTAGAGCCCCTGCGGCGCTTCGCGATCGAGCGCCGCCGGCACGAGGTGAATCTTGCCGTCGGCGGTCTTGGGGAAGACGTCGACGAACTGCACGGGCTGCGTGCCGCACTGCGGAAGCGAATGCCCGGTGCGCGTTAGCTCGCTCTGCAACCGCGCGGCGTCGCTCGAGCTGCCGACGATCGAAGTCACGAGCTCTTCGACGGTTTCGGGATCCCCGGCCCGGTTCAGTCCCTGCCGCCGGCAGAGTTCGGCAAACAGCCAGTAGTTCGGCCGAGCTTCGCCCACAGGAGGAATCGCGGGCTGCGAGACTTGGATGAAGTAGGCCCCGTAGCCGCGTTTGAGCTCGGCGTGTTCGAGGAACGTCGTGGCGGGGAGCAGCACGTCGGCATAACGGGCCGTATCGGTCAGCACTTGTTCATGGACGACCGTGAAGAGATCCTCGCGCTCGAGCCCCCGGCGAACTTTCTCTTGCTCGGGTAGTGTGACCAGCGGGTTCGAGTTGTAGACGAACAGGCACTTCAGCGGCGGAGCCTGAGCGCTCAGCAGCGCCTCGCCAACCTGGTTCATGTTGATCCGTCGCGTCGTGGACTCCGGTTCGTTGGCTCCACGTCCGGCGTCGAGATCCCAGGCGGGCGAATTGCTCATCGTATAGCCGCCCCCTCGGACGCCGAACTTGCCCGCCACGGCTGGCAACGCCAGCACGGCGGCCACGGCCGAGCCGCCGTTGCGGTTTCGCTCGAGTCCCCAGCCGCAACGAATGAGCGCGGGAGTGGACTCGGAGTACCAGCGCGCGAGCTGCTCGAGCTGTTCGGCCGGCAGCCCGGCCACGGCCGCGGCGCGGGGAATCGGCCACAGCGCGGCACGCGCGCGGAGCTCGTCAACCTGCGTCACGTGGGCCGCCAGGAACGCTTCGTCGGCGGCGCCGTGGGCGAACAGCCAGTCGATGAGCGCGAGCGCCACTGGCAGATCGGCGCCGGGGCGCACGGCCAGGTGCAGATCCGCCTTGCGCGCCAACGGCGTGCGGCGTGGATCGACGACGACCAGCCGCGCCCCGCGCCGCTGGGCCTCGTGGATATAGGGCACCAGGTGAATCCCCGTCGCCGAGGGATTCGCCCCCCAGACGACGATCAACTGGGCCTCGGGGTAGTCCTCGTACGCCACGCCGGGCATCTTGCCATACAGCCCGGTGGCCGCGGCCGAAGAGGGAGCCGCACACAGCGTCCGCGCCAAGCGCGAGGCTCCCAGGCGAAAAAAGAACCGCGCGTCGACCGAGTTGTGCGTCAGGTAGCCGTTGGAGCCGCCGTAGTTGAGCGGCAGGATCGATTCGCCGCCAAAGCGCTCGCGCGCCCCGGCGACCTCCGCGACAATCCGCGCGAGTGCTTCGTCCCAAGTGGCTGCGCGAAACTCTCCCTTTCCTTTGGGGCCGATGCGGATCGCCGGCTGCAGCACGCGCTCGGCCCCGTGCACCAGTTCGGGAAAATGGCGCACCTTGCCGCAGATGTAGCCGTCGGTGACGCGATTCAGACGGCTGCCGTCGACCTTCAGCACTCGGCCGCCTTGGACGGTGACTTCCAGGCTGCACGTGTCGGGGCAATCCAGTGGGCAGACCGATTGATGGATGGTCAGGTCCGACGTGCTCATCCCTGCAAATCTCCCTGGAGGGCCAAGGTTTCCGCCGACAGGCGCACCTCATTGTATCGGGCAAGAGCCGACAAGTCGCTTGCGGGTTCACGCGCCGATCGCCACGGCTCGACGGCCGACGTTCGAGCGAATGGTGACTGCCAGCCGTCGCCAAGCGCACGTGAATTGACGATTCCCGCGCCCAGGGGGCAAGCTAAACTAGTCGCGGTAGAGATGTTGGCCGAGGTAGTTCCCCCGAGGGATGAATTCGAAATGCATAAGCACTGGGTCAAGATCGTTGCGGTCGTGGTGATGCTGGCCGCGATGGCCTGGTACCTCCTCTCACTGGACGAGCAGGATGCCGAGATCCTTCCGCCCGAGGCCCCGGCGCCGGCGGCCACCCCCCAATAGCGGCCTCTGCGCAGCGGCCAGTCGTGCCGATTCTAGCGGCCATGGGCACCGCGGCCGCGGCGCGCGCGGAAACTCCGCCCCGACTTCGCTCTGCGGGCTGCCGCAGTTCCGGCCCGCGACATAGAGTTCAGCGGGGCCCATGCGCTTGGCCGGGGAGCCTGAATTCTCGGGCGAACCGGTGGAGT
>JAEUIK010000026.1 GCA_016793185.1 Planctomycetaceae bacterium
CGGCCAGGGTCGACCCTGACGCTGGCCGAGCGGATTGGCGGCTCGAGGCCTCCCCAAGAGCCGGGCGCTGATGGGCACTTCTCGGGTGACCCGCGCCATCAACCAAAACAGAAACGCGCGACTGGCTTTGCCCAGTGCCGGCCGGGGCAGGGAGCCGACCTCGGTCGCCACCAGCCGCGCGTGTACGAAAAAACCCGGCCGCTGCCCGATAGGAGGTCGGGCGTGCGTCCTTACGCGGCCGGGTGGCTACGAATAGAAGAGTGAGCGCGGCGGGGTTCGAATCAGTCGCCCCGAAACCTGCACACAAGGGAGGAACGACTTCCCCGCCGCGCTCGCGGGGGATCAGCTGAACAGGACCATCTGTCGATCGACCGCGTATTGCGGCCTCGGGATCGCATCGCAGGCCGGCGTGGGGGGCGCCACGTCGGGGTGTGTTTTTGAGGGATCGATGTAGCTTTGCGCTGTCACGCGTTTGCTCGAATGCCCCAGCAGCCTCTGGGCGGCCTCGATCCCCATGGCGAGCGTCACGTAGGTCCCAGTCGTGCGCCGGAGTTTGTGAAACTTGCAGTCCCCATCGGTCGCCAGGCCGGCGACGCGGAGAATCTTCTTGGTGTAGTGCCGGCGGAGCGTCTGCAGGCAGTGGGAGTTGCGGTCGAACTCCCAGGGAAAGAGCATTTCCCGGTTGGGGTCGAAGGCCATTAACACGCGCAGACGATCGGCGGTCTGCTGTGAGAACGGGAGCGTTTGCCCGCGGCGTTGTTTTTGCCGCACGTTGACGCCACCCCTCTGCCCTTTGGGCCGAATGCGCAGGAGTCGCTTGTCCAGGTCGACGTCGGCCAGCCTGGTGGCCATGAAGATGCCGATCCGCGGGCCGCAGTCCAACAGCAGCAGCACCAGGCATTCCCAAAACAGGCTCTGCGGCAGGGTGCCGTAGAACCCGTCGACCAAGAGCGTGGCCCCCAGAATGCGCGACACCTCGTCGATCGACCAGCACTCGGGGTCGTCCTCGTCCACCGGCAGGTCGGCGATGTCGAACGGCTCGTCGAGCTGCTTCTTGCGAACAGCGAACTTGGCCAGCGCCCGCAGGTTCCGCAGATGTTTGTTGACGGTGGCTGGCGAGAATCCCTTGTCGAGCAGCCACTCGACGAATTCGGCGACGTGCTCGTCGTCCAGCTCGTTGATCGGCAGGTCGCACTTGAAGCACTTGGTCAGCTGGTTGAGCGTGCCGACGTGACTCTCGTCGGTCCGCGGGCTCCGCCCGGGGAGCCGCTGCGGCTTGTAGAGCTGCCGATAGAGATCTCGCACTGTCGTGAAGCGAATCATGATGCACTCCCTCTGCGCGGGCTGGCGCTCCAGCCATTTTCGCCTCCGTGCGGGCCCTCCGTGGCGAGCCCGCTACCCTCATTTGCTGGGCGCGTGAAACGGCTTCGCGCTACCCCCGCGACGAGTATGCGCAGGGGTAGCGCAGCAAGCACGTATCACGAGCAAACAGGTTAGGCCGGTCGTTGCCTGGAAATCCGGGAAACAGGCCGACACGCGTTTCCGCGTGTCGCGACCTACCCGAGCCCGAGAGTGGGCAAGAGAGGGCTTTGACGCGCGGATCTCAAAAACGACGCCGGCATCATACCGAGCGTCCCAAACGCGTCAAGCAGATTTTTTGGCGCGCGGCGTTAGAATCGCGGCATGGACGAGGAGCTTCGCGAGCAATTGCGGGGGATCGAGTCGGGCGAGATCTTCGAGCCCCATTTCGTGCGGCCGATCCTTGCCCGGGCGCGAGACTGCCTCAAGGAGGATACGAGGCTTCATTGGCTCGCCGAGCGCGCCTTCGTCGAAGGCTGGCCGGACCGCGATGAGGAATGATCGCCAGGCCGACGCTGACATTGCGAGCCGGACCGGGCGTGCTACGATGGTTTTGCATTGAGGGGACGCCCCGCTCTCGCGGGGCCACGTCTCTCAAAACGCGTGGGAGCAACCGCACGACAAGCCTCCTTTCTGTTTGGTTGGGGTCTGGTTTTGCGGTTTCCAAAGTCAGCAGCATTCGACGGGGTCGGACTCGAACCCACAACCAGGAGCTTAGCGGGCGCCTGCTCTATCCATTGAGCTACCCGTCGCGCTGCTAACTTGCCCCGCTCTGAAGTCTCACCTTCAGGCGGGGCTTTTTGTGCCTCAAGAAGGAGCGCAACGATGGATCCCGAACAAGCTACCCTGAAGGCGCAGCTCGCGACGATCATCGCCGGCGAGATGGATGATCTTCACGAAGTCCGAGGAATCCTGCGGTGGGCTCGGGGACTCCTTCGTGAAAGCCGTGAGATCGAGGAGTTGCTCGAACGCGCCGAACGGGCCGTCTTGCATGGCGGCCCGGAATCGACGGATCTTGAGGGGCAAGTTGCCGACAGCCGCGAGTTGGCCCACGTTCTCGGAGTGACCGACGAACGGGTTGAACTGTGGATTCGCCAGGGGCTTGATCGCTATCGCCAGCCCGACGGCAGCTTCCGCCTAGAATCCGTCAGAATCTGGCTGCGCGAGCATAAGAACGAGCGCGAGACGCGACGCGAGCGGCAGCGACGTTCCGAAACGCCAGTCCGACGCGCTCCGACGGAAATCGGGCGGCCTTAATGTTGCGGCCGAACAACGCGAGCCTGCAACGAGTCTGGAAGTGCTTCGAAGGCGGCAATTGCCGCGCCCAGAAGTTCGAGGTAACGGCCGACCTCAGACTTAATGTCGTCTGCCGTAACCAGTCCCGATAGATCGATTGGTTGGCGGGGGCGTTGATTGCCGTGGCCGACCAGGGCGGTCACTGCATCTTTTTCGACCTGAATGCTACGGTCGCCCCAAGCGTGGCTGAGTTTTTTCGCAGTTTCCGCCAACTGTTGAAGCATCTTGCCGACACGCTCCCGCTGCGGTTCGTACGCCGACATAGCCGCGTCGTAAGCGTCCATCGGATGAACCATCGGTCCCTTTCCGTCAGCGGCCAAAAGAATCGGCGGGGAGACTGTCGTCAGCGGTTTGGGTTCCACGCGTGATCCCTGGCCTCGCGACCAGAGAGGTCTCCCCGCCGAATCCACGTGCTACAAAAACTCGGTGCGGAGTCTTGTCGCGGGTGAACTCCGCGTGCCCGAAGGCAGTCGAAAGCCCGTCCCAGGCCTCGCGACCTGAGAAGACTCCGCACCGAGTTGGATCGCAAAAGGTTGGCCTGGAGAGTGTCGTTAGTGCGGAAGAGTCCCCGTCTAATCCCTGGCCTCGCGACGAGGGAGCTCTCCAGGCCAACACTTCTTAAACACTCGTCGAAGTACCCCCAAGGGGAGTCGAACCCCTGTTGCCGGACTGAGAACCCGGAGTCCTAGGCCACTAGACGATGGGGGCCTAAATCACTTGCTGGCAGCGAGTTGGAAACGATGGCTCGGCGGTTAAACCACTTTTGCCCAGGTTTCCTACGCTGCTAGGCTCAGCTTAGTTTTTTCCGCTGCGCTGTCAACGGGCTGCTAACTGCCAATCTCTTCCTTCGCTTCGAGCCAGGCGCGCCACTCCTGCGAAGTCTGCGATCCGCCGGCCCGGTGGTTGCGCGTGACGGCCAATTCCACCAGATCGCGCATCTGCCCGTCGAGATGGGCGCGGAGCGGATACAGCTCGGCCAGCACGCGCGACGAGCGCGCGTAATCTCCCTGCAGGCTGTAGATGGCGCACTCGCCGGCCAGACCGAACGCCCGAAACCCGATCTCGCTGTCACCCATCGCCGCGAAACGCCGAAAGAGCTTGAGCGCTTGCTCGTAGTCGTCCTTGTACAAGTACAGGCGGGCGAGTTGCTGATCAGCCCGATCGACGTAGTACTGCTCGCGGGGAAAATACTGGCGGAGGCTCAACCACGCTTCTTCGGTGTTGATCGTGGCGGCATACAGATACTGGTCGAGCGCCGAGTCGCGCCGGCTGACGTGCGACCTCCCAGCATCCGCGCCGGCCAGCAGCGAGCGATCGCGCAGCCCCCAGGCGGCGACGCCGCCGAGCAAAAAGGCCAAGGCGGGCAAGGCCAGCCAGCGCGCCAGCTGCGCCGATTGACGCCGCAGGCGACGCTCGCGGTGCATGACGGCTTCGAGCTGTTGCGTGGCCTGATGCCGCGCGCCGTAGCGCGGCGACTCAGGACTCTCCTCCCCTGGCGCTAACTCGGGCCAGGCCTCGTCCGGCTCGTCGAGCGCCAGCGCCCGCAGCTCGCGCAACACGTCGCGGGCGCTGGGCTGCCGGTCCTCGGGCTGCTTGGCCAGCATGCGATGGACCGTCCGGCACAGCTCCACGGGAAGGTCGGGGCGGAGGCTGGTCAGCGGATCGGGAGTTCCCTTGAGGTGCTGCAGGGCGACGGCCAGAGGGGTGTCGCCCGCGAACGGCGGCTGGCCGGCCAGCAGGTGATAACAGGTGACGCCCAGGCTGTAGATGTCGCTCCGCGGATCGAGCGGTTTCCCCTCGACCTGCTCGGGACTCATGTAGAGCGGAGTCCCCATCGTCATGCCGATTTGCGTCAGGTTCAGGCCGTTGCCGTCGCCTGCGGCGCGGGCGAGGCCGAAATCAGCGACCTTCAACTCGCCGCCGGCGCCGAGCATGATGTTCTCGGGCTTGATATCGCGGTGGACGATTCCCTGATCGGCGGCCTTGGCCAGCGCGGCGGCCATCTGCCGGATCATGGACACAGCGCGCTTGGCGCCGGGCGGACCGAAGCGGGCGAGGTACTCGTTGAGGTTGCGTCCCGGCACGTACTCTTGGGCGATGTAGTGGATGCCGTCGACGCAGCCGACCTCGTGGATCTGCACGATGTTGGCATGCACCAGCGCGGCCGCGGCTTGCGCCTCGAGCTGGAAGCGACGGATGTAGTTGGCGTCGCTGGCCAGGTCGCGTTTGAGGACCTTGATCGCCACCTGGCGGCGGAGCGAAGCCTGCTCGGCCAGATAGACCTCGGCCATCGCTCCGCGACCGAGGCGCCGCAAGAGGCGATAATCGCCCAACTGCCGTCCGGAGAGATCGGCGTCGGCCGGTTTTTCGCTTTGGCTCGGCGGCTGCGAGGTCATAGCCTCAGTATGGTGGTCGCGCGGGGAAATGACAAACTGGCGCAGGTCGGTTACCGTTGGGATGCCCGGGGCCCGTCATTTTGCGTCCGCACCTTGCCGGAGAGGCACACATGGCAGTGACAAAACGTCCGCTGGGGAAGTCGGGGATCTCGGTGGCGCCGCTGGCGCTGGGGGGAAACGTGTTCGGCTGGACGGCCGACGAAGCCGCCAGCTTCGAGATTCTCGACGCCTTCGTCGACGCGGGCTTCAACCTCGTCGATACGGCCGACGTCTACTCCAAGTGGGCTCCGGGCAATCAGGGGGGCGAATCCGAGACGATCCTCGGCAAGTGGTTCCGCCACAGCGGCAACCGGGGCCGCGTGGTGCTGGCCACCAAGGTGGGCATGGATCTGCCGCCCGAGGAGCCGGGGCTGGCCAAGGCCTACATTCTCGAGACCGTCGAGAAATCGCTCGCCCGGCTGCAAACCGACTACATCGATCTCTACCAGTCGCACAAGGATGATCCGCATACTCCGCTGGAAGAAACGCTTTCGGCCTACGATTTATTGATCAAGCAGGGAAAGATTCGCACGATCGGGGCCTCGAACTACACGGCCGCGCGCCTGCAGGAGTCGCTCGACGTAAGCCATCGCCTGGAGCTGCCCCACTATCAATGCCTGCAGCCGCACTACAATCTGTGCGAGCGCGCCTTGTACGAAGCCGAGCTCGAAGGGGTCTGCGAGCGGGCCGGGCTGGGAGTGATCCCCTACTATTCGCTGGCCAGCGGATTCCTGACCGGCAAGTACCGCACGGAGGCCGACCTGGCGCAAAGCCCGCGCGGTGCGAGCGTGAAGAAATATCTCAACGAGCGAGGGCTGAAGATCCTCGCGGCGCTCGACGAGGTGGCCCGCCAGCAGAATTCGACGCCGGCTGGGATCGCCCTGGCCTGGCTGATTGCCCGGCCGAGCATCACGGCGCCGATTGCCAGCGCGACGAGCGTCGAGCAATTGGAGGCGCTGGTGGCGGCGGCCGAGCTCGAGCTGGCACCGGAGCAGATCGAGAAGCTGAATGCGGCCAGTGCGTGAGCCGCGGGCTGGGCAAGCGCCCCAGTGACAGCGGATGACACTCAAAACGGTGCGCTCGCCACCCGCTGTGACTGACCAAGCGCGGCGGTGAGGGGACTTTGTTGAAATCCCCCCTGCGGACTTGCTAGACTGCGGCGGGCGAACCTGCAAGCTGCCGGCAGGCATTCATTCTAGAGGGGCTCGGCATGCCTTCTCGTCTACCGTGGTTTCGGAGCGCAGCGCCGCTGCGCGTCGTGCGGCAATTCTTTGTACACAACCGGTCGGTGCCGCAGCGCCGTACGCTGCACGGCGCCAGGCGATTCTGGACCGGGCTGACAATCGCGTGGGTCGTGGTGCTGCTGCTCGCGCCCCCGACCGCGCAGGCTCAACCGAGGTCGCCGGAGCGGGTCAAGGCCGCGCGCAAGTTCAAGGTGGGCGACACCGTGCTCGCCACGTTGCTCAACCGCCAGGAGGAAGGTAAAGTCACGCGGATCTTCGGCAACGGAGAGATTCAGGTCATTACGCGCGGGTACCCCCGTGGATGGAATTACGATCCCGCAGATCTGCGACTGGTCAAGCGGGCGAAAGCCGCGGCGGCGGCCAACCCCAAGGTCGCCACTGAGGAGACCAATCCGTTTGCCACCGACGACGAAAAGTTCGGCGAGATCGGCCAGCGCACCTGGTCGGATCGCTCGGGCAAGTTCCAGATCGCCGCGACGGTCGCCCGCCTCGAAGGCACGAAGGTCGTGCTCAAGCGGAGCGACGGTAAGGAGATTTCGGTCGAGCGCTCCAAGCTCAGCGATGCCGATCAGGCGGTGCTGAACAAGATTGCCGGCTCGCCGGACGAGGCGGAGGCGAGCGACG
>JAEUIK010000055.1 GCA_016793185.1 Planctomycetaceae bacterium
GGATGCACGCGGCGGTCAACTCGGCGAGCGTCTGGTTGGGACGCATCAGCTCGAGGTCGCGATCGTGCTTGATCTGAAAGTAGTCGGTGACCTGGGCGAGCATCTCGCGATGCTGGCCGGTCAGGCAGATGATGGGGTCAATTTCGGCGGCACGGCGGGCGCAAGCCTGCACGACCGGAGCCATCTTGATGGCCTCGGGCCGGGTGCCGAATACGAGCAATGGGCGGAGCTTGGCCAAGTCAGCGCGACCGCGAGATCGAGAAACGATTTAGTACGTCGCGGAAGAAGAGGCTCCGCGCGACAGCCCCCGGGGTGAGTTTAATTGGTGTTTCGCCCCCCGACTAGGGTTCCGACCGGCAACCGCGGCGAACTTCATCGAGCCGCAAACACCTGTAGGGGTCCGGCGACTTGCGCTGGGAACGGCCTGCCCGGCCGCGCGACCCCGTCGCGGTTTCGGGCGGAGCCAGATTGCCGGCCGAGCATGCCGCCGGCACGAGGTCAGCTCGCCCCGCGTCCCGGATCGATCGCTACCGGAGCGGAGGGCGAAGAGTGTGCGGTGGAATCGGACCTGGTCCAGGACTGGGTCGAGGCAGGAAAACGGCCCCCAGCGAGGCGTGTCTCTGCCGTCGCTTACCGAACCGCCAGGGGTCCCGTAATCCCCCCAGTTCCGAGGTCCGTCAAGCATGCCGTAACCGTTTATATCGTCTTAACAAACCGCAGTTTAGGGCGAGAAACTGTTTGACATGCCGGAAGCTGGCTGGTTATTCTGAACGGCGGCGACCCTCGCCGGTTGCCATGCGTAAAGACCGTGGGTTGACCGCCTCGCCCAAGGGTGGAGTTCTGAAGGTTTATCGCCGGCCGAACCCAGGGGGGCGACGGCGCGAGATGCAGAGGGACAAGTCAGTTCCGCAAGGCTGCTTTGTGGCGACTGCCAGGTGGGTGCGCTGCAACGGTTGGGGTGCTGTGAGGACTGGGTGCCGTGAGGATTGGGCCCCGCGAGCAAGGGGCTTCGCAAACACGTCTCCGCAAGGCCATTCGATTCGACGTTCGTCGCCTGCAACTGAAGAATGGACGTTCGTCGACGGTGATTGGTGAGCGAAGGATGCTGCGAACCGATGTCGTCGCTTCCCGGTCGAGCACAGGATGATCCGCTTGGCGTCCATCACCGTTTCGAGGTGTCGTTGCCGCGTTTCAGAGCCGCCGCTCGAGCCCCTGCCGCTGGCGGGATCGGCCGAGCCTGACCGTTTGCGTCGCGTCGTTTGCCGGTTGCGTTTTTGATTCGTTGAACTCGAGAGCAAGGCTGAGCTGAATATTATGGGTTCGATCGGCACGTTGATGCAGGACCATCTCGATTTCACCCTGATCCTGGCTGGCGCGATTGCCACGGGGATCACCTACGCGGTTTCTCGCGACAAGCGGACCACCACGCTGGTGGCGTTGTGCGCCGGCGTGATCTGGGTCTTCGGCAATACTTTGGCGATTTTGCCGGGAATTTGGGAAGAACAGCCGCAGTATTCGCACGGCTACCTGGT
>JAEUIK010000124.1 GCA_016793185.1 Planctomycetaceae bacterium
AAATCCCCAGGTTCGTGGAATTGCTTGAACAGGATCTCGACGTCATCAGCGGCTGGAAAAAAATCCGCCATGATCCGTGGCACAAGGTCTTCCCCTCGCGCATCTTCAACGCGATGGTCAGCTGGCTGACGGGGGTCCACCTCCACGACCACAACTGCGGCATGAAGTGCTATCGCCGCGAAGTGCTGGACGAGGTGCGGCTCTACGGAGAATTGCACCGCTTCGTGCCGGTGCTCGCCCACGCCAAGGGCTTTCGCGTCGGCGAACTGGTGATTCAGCACCGCGCGCGCAAGTTCGGCCACTCGAAGTATGGCGTGCGGCGTTTTGTCAAAGGCTTTCTCGATCTCCTCACGGTCAAGTTCCTGACTGGCTTCGGCCAGCGGCCGCAGCATTTGCTGGGAACGATCGGGCTGCTCTGCTTTCTCGTGGGGGGGCTGGGCCTGGCCTATCTGAGCGCGTACTGGGTCGTGGGGCGGCTCTGGCCCAGCCCCGCACATTTGCCGCTCCACCAGCGCCCCGCTCTGCTGTATTCGCTGGGCGCGTTGCTCCTGGGGGGGCAACTGATGTCGATCGGCTTCCTGGCCGAGCTGATCATCGCCTACCAGGGGCGCGACGCCGACACCTATTCGGTCTCGGAACGGACGTTCCCCATCGGCGCCGAGGAGCCGCGCCGCGATGCCTGACGCCGGCCACGACCTGTCGCGCGCCGCCCAGCGCCACACGATCTACGGGCTGCTGGCTGCCCTCGCGCTGGGGGCGTCGCTGGGTCAGATCCTGGCCGTAAACTCGGTCGACCGGATCGCACTCGATGCCCAACGGCAGCGCGAGAAGCCCGGCACGCCGACGATCCAGCGTCCGTTCCTCAGCGCCAACGATCGGAGCCGCTGGTGTACGGTGCGGGCACTCGTCGAGCGGGGGACCTACGCCATCGACGAGATCACGCTCGAGCCGGGCTGGGACACCATCGACATGGTGAAGCACGACGGACGTCTTTATTCGAGCAAGCCGCCGCTGCTGGCCACGCTCCTGGCCGGCGAGTACTGGCTCATCTATCGCCTGACCGGCGCGACGCTCGGGACGCACCCGTATGAGATCAGCCGGTTCATGCTGGCGACGATCAACCTGCCGGCACTGGCAATCTACTTGCTCGCACTGGCCAGGCTGATCGATGCCTACGGGCGCACCGACTGGGGAAGGATCTTCACGTTCGCCGCGGCGTGCTTTGCGACGTTCCTCACCACCTTCGAGATCACGCTCAACAACCACCTGATCGCAGCTGCCGCGGCGGCAGTCACCCTGGACGGGGTGGTGCGGATCGTGTGGGAAGGCGAGCGGCGCGCGCGCTGGTTCGCGCTGGCCGGCTTCGCCGCGGCCTTCATGGCGGCCAACGAGTTGCCTGCCTTGTCGCTGGCAGCGCCGGCGCTGCTGGCCATCGCCTGGCGCGCACCCGCGCGTGCCTTGGCGACAGCCGCGCCGGCAGCGTTGCTTGTCGTCCTCGCCGCGGTGGGGACCAACTACCTGGCCCATGGTACGGTCTCGCCCGCCTACGCCCATCGCCATGGTCCCGGCAACTGGTACGACTACACGTATGTGCGCGACGGCAAGGTCCGGGACAGCTATTGGAAAAATCCCGTGGGGGTCGACCGCGGCGAACCGTCGCGCGCCAGGTATCTGGGGCACGTGCTCGTCGGGCATCACGGGATCTTCTCGCTGACTCCCATCTGGCTGCTGGCCGTGTACGGTTGGGGACTGGCGTTGGCCCGGCGCGACTGGCGCCTCTGGCCACTCGCGGCGCTCGCGGCCGCGATCACCGTCGTCTGCCTGGCCTTTTATGTGAATCGACCGCTGGAGGATCGCAACTACGGAGGACTCGCCAGCGGATTTCGGTGGGTCTTCTGGTTGGCGCCGTTATGGCTGGTGACGATGCTGCCCGCCGTCGATCGCCTCGCGCGCAGCCGCGCGACGCGCGGCGTCGGTCTGGTGCTGCTGGCCCTGTCGGTGCTGTCGGCGAGCTACCCCACCTGGAACCCCTGGACACATCCGTGGCTGATGCGCTGGTATGAGTATCTAGGCTGGGCGTGAGCTGAACAGAACGCGCATCCCGAGTAGTGAGCGAAGTGCATAGGGACGCCGGGAAGTTTGACTTCTGGCCAACTCCGGCGATACGATTCGAGTGTTGAATTTGCTGCTCGTCCTGTCGGCTGCTGCTGAGTTCTTCGTTGGTTGGCCGGACGCGGCCGCCTCAAATTGGGTGAAAGCCTATGTCGCCCGACATGCCTCGTGAGTTACAGGCGTTTGTTCAAGCCGAACTTAACGCCGGGCATTACCGCTCAGAGCAAGAACTCGTCCTCGACGCGATTCGGCTTCTGCAACAGGAGCGGGAAGCCACGGTGTCGGGCATTTTCACAGGGCTCGAAGACGTTGCGGCAGGAAGGACCCAGCCAATCGACGAAGCCTTCGAAGAATTGCGGCGAGAATTCGGCGACAAGGAATCCCTGTGAGCTACCGTGTCGTGATCACGGCACGAGCCAAATCGGACCTCCGGCAGTATTACCGAAGAGCAGCGCGGCACGCCCCAGACGCCGCGGCCTCGTGGCTGCGGCGTTTCGAAGCGGGACTAAAGAGCCTCAGCAAACAACCGCATCGCTGCCAAATTGCGCTGGAATCCGAGCGAATCAAGCAGGAAGTTCGCGAGTATCTGTTTGGTCGCGGATTAAGTGTCTATCGCGCACTGTTTGTGATTGCATCTGAAGAGGTGCGCATCCTGCATATTCGCTGGGCAGGCCGTGACATCGCTGAGCCAGACGAACTACTTGACTAAATCTCGGACAGGCCGGTCGGCAGCAGGTTGGACCAGCTTGAGTTGACCGGCGCAACGACCTTGACCTCCTCCCGCGTCATCGGATGGCGAAACTCAAGCGCGCGCGCATGCAGTGCGATGGCGCGCCCTCGCGGATCTTCGATCAGAGGTCCAAAGGTCGTTGTCGCGTGATAGTGAGTATCCCCGACCACAGGCCAGCCGCGCGAGGCGGCCTGGATGCGCACCTGGTGCATCCGGCCCGTCTCGAGTTCGACTTCCAGCCAAGAACCCCAGTCGGTGCTGCCCAGTGTCCGGTAGTGCAACACGGCAGGTCGACCTTCTGCATGGTCGGCTGCGACGACTTCGGCGCGCGGCTCGCCGGGAATCTTGCGCAGCGTGTCGCGCCAGGTCCCTGCGCCTGGCGCCACCAGCCCCTCGACGCACACCCAATAAATCTTGCGGACCAGGCGATTCTCGAACTGCTCCGACAGGCGTCGCGCGGCGCGGACGTGTCTGGCAAAGACAATCGCCCCCGAGACCGGGCGGTCCAGGCGGTGCGGCACGCCGAGGTAGACGTTTCCCTCCTGAGTTTCGCGCCGCGCGCGATAGTACTCCTTGACGCGCACCTCGAGACTGTCGATCCCCGGCGGAGCCTGCGTCGAGAGACCCGCCGGCTTGTTGACGACCAGGCAGGGTCCTTCTTCGTAGAGGATGTCGAGTGACACAGCGGACATCGAGGCAGCTCGAGCGAAAAAAAGAACCCCGGGAGGTGACTCCCGGGGCTTGGGTTTGATGGTTGTTTGCGCCTTGGTACTCAGGCTCAGACCTGGCCCGCGGCCGGCACAACGTACGGGGCGCGGTATTCGCGCGTCAGCATGGCGTCGGCCTGCGAGTTATTGACGAACGACTCGGTCTCGGGGTTGATCGCCAGCTGCAGGCCAAAGTTCAGCGGCGTACCTTCGAGATTGACCTTGTTGTCGTTCAAGTGCGCGACGAATCGGCCAAACGTTTCCTGATTCTCGCTGCTGTCGCCGAGGCGGGCCTTGACCTCTTCGACCGAAACCTTCTCGCCCAGTCGATAAGAAATGTTGGCCAGATGGCACAAGGCGCTCGAGAGATGCCCTTCGAGGATGTCGGCGTTCAACTCGTCGACCTTGCGGCTGCGCACGGCATTGAGGAAGTTGCCGTAGTGGTCGCCGCCCCCCTGGAATTTCTCGATCATGTTGCCTTCGGGATCGAAGGCGGCGCCGCTGCTGTAGCTGGTCATCACCAGGTACCCCTTGGAGCCCTGGAAGATATTGCCGACGTCGGCTCCCTTGAGCTTGTCGGTGCGCAGGCCGCGGACTTCGAAGACCAGCGTCTTGTCGCCGTAATCGTGGATCGAGACCTGCGTGTTGGCGGTCTCACCGGCGTCCTCGTAACCGAGACGTCCGCCGTAGCTGACGACTCCGCGGCCGAGATTATCGACTCCCAGTCCCCAGCGACAGAGATCCATCTGGTGAATGCCCTGGTTGCCGAGGTCGCCGTTGCCGGTTGACCAGACCCAGTGCCAATCGTAATGGAGGTTCTTGCGGGAGAGCGGGTCCAGCGGGGCCGGACCGCACCAGAGGTCGTAGTTGCAGTGCGCGGGCATCCGGCTCGAGTAATCCTCGCGCGGTCCGATCGAGCCACGCGGCTTGTAGCACAAGCCGCGGGCAAGGGTCACTTCGCCGATCTTGCCCGCGTGCAGGTAGTCGATCATCGCCTTCATGCCGGCGTTCGAGCGGCTCTGCGTGCCGGTCTGGCAGATCTTATTGTACTTGCGGGCGGCCTCGACCATCCGGCGCCCTTCGCTCACGTTGTGGCTCACCGGCTTCTCGACGTACACGTCCTTGCCGGCCTGCATGGCCCAGATGGCAGTCAGGGCGTGCCAATGATTCGGCGTGGCGGTCGAAATCAGATCGACCGACTTATCGTCGAAGACCTGCCGCATGTCCTGCACGACTTTGGGTTCGCGGCCTTGCTTCTTGGTCACTTCCTTGGCGCGGCCTTCCGCCCGGCGCAAGTCGGCGTCGCACACATAGAGGACTTCGACGTCCTGTCGCGAGGCAAAGTTATTGATGTGGTCGCCACCGCGTCCGCCGGCGCCGATGATGGCCACGCCGAGCTTCTCGATCGGGCTCGTGCTCTGCGGGGCAGCCTCTTCGGCGCCCAGGGCCTGCGTGACCGAGCCGGCCGCAACGGCCGCGGCCGCGGCGAACATCGAGTCCTCCAGAAAACGACGGCGATTCAGATCGGTCATCGATCGAGCTCCTCTGCGATGAGTTGGCAACAGGCGGGTGGGTGGTCGGTGGGATTGCCCCCCCAGGGCTCCTGCCAGAATACCAGATGCGGATGGCGCTGTTCCAGCAGTTTCCTGGACCCCAGCGGCCCGCAAGCCCCGTCGAGCCGGGTCATTTGCTGGCGACTTGGAGGCTACCTATACTACCCCCACCTCGCACCTCGCTGGTGCCCGGGGCCCTTGGGGGAATGCCGCCTCACAACCGTCAGAGAAGGTCACGCTATGCCGACCCGCAATCGCCGCCAGTTTCTTGCCACGACGGGCGCCGCCGTCGCCGGATTGAGTCTCGCCCCCGCCGCCGCGCGGCTGTGGGCCGCCGAAGGGGAACCGATGTTCAAGATCTCGCTGGCCGAATGGTCGCTGCACAAGACATTGTTCGCCAAAAAGCTCGACCACCTCGACTTCGCGGCCACCACCAAGAGCTACGGCATCGACGCCGTCGAGTACGTCAACCAGTTTTTCAAGGACAAAGCAGCCGACACCAAGTACCTCGACGAGATGAACAAGCGGGCTAAGGATGCCGGCGTCAAGCAGTTGTTGATCATGATCGACGGCGAAGGGGCGATCGGCGATCCCGATTCGGACAAGCGCAGCCAGGCCGTGGCCAACCACCACAAGTGGGTCGAAGCCGCGAAATACCTCGGCTGCCATGCCGTCCGCGTGAACGCCCAGAGCAAGGGCTCGCCCGAGGAGCAAATGAAGCTGGCCGCCGACGGCCTGAGCCAGCTCTCGGAGTTCGCCGCGATCCACGGCATCGACGTGATCGTCGAAAACCACGGCGGCCTCTCCTCGAATGGCAAATGGCTGGCCGACACGATCGCTCGGGTCGACCTCGACAATTGCGGCACGCTCCCCGACTTCGGCAACTTCAACCTGGGAGGGGGCAAACAGTACGACCGCTACCAGGGGGTCGCCGAGCTCATGCCGTATGCCAAGGCGGTCAGCGCCAAGAGCCACGACTTCGACGCTCAGGGGAATGAGACGCACACCGACTTCCGTAAAATGATGAAAATCGTCCTCGACGCCGGGTACCGCGGCTACGTCGGCATCGAGTACGAGGGCTCGAAGCTCCCCGAGCCGGAGGGGATCAAGGCGACCAAGGCCCTGCTGGAAAAGGTCCGGCAAGAACTGGCCTGATCCACATCCCGATCCGGACCGACCTAATCTCAATGGCCGGCCTCCTTCGCTCGCGCGGGAGGCCGGCCATTTTTTGTTCCCGCAGCCACTACCCTCCGAGGCACTCTCCTCCGATCCCCTGCCCCCCGAGCCGCTGCCCCCCAGCCCGGTCGTCCGCTGGGCCGAACCCTGTCTCGGCGTCGTTCAGCACCTCGGCTGCGGGGAGCTGAACTCCCTTTTGCCTCGCTCGGCGCTCCGACTTCGGGGACTTAATGCACCGGCTTCCCGGGCGTGTTCCACCAATTCGCCAGCCACCCATTCCGGCGTTTTTTGAGGTGGACACTTCCAAATTTGCAACAGGCAGTCGTGCACGAATTGTAGGCAGTCCTGATTTTTCGCGCCTCGCGACCCCCTGCACAAAAATCGGGCAGCCGCCAAGCTGACGCCTAAGTGCTTGCGCCTGCTAGGTATGCATCAGCGCTCTTGACTGCACTTCAAAATACCCCAAACCGCGGTCATGTGGCCGACGGATGGACGAGCGATGGATCTCAATAAGCCGTAAGGAGACAACATGGAAGCTCTGCAAACCGCCGACAAAGCCCAGGAAGTCCTGCGTATCGCTCAGCAGATCTGCGACCAGGACCCCGATTGGGTTACCTTCTTCCGCGAAGTGCTCGGACTGGGGGGCGTCATGCGCCGGGCCTACACCGAGACGGCCGAACTCAACCAGTTCGAGCGCTCCCGCGAGTACGCCCAAATCCAGTCGATGCTGTCGCGTCTGCGGGAGCGGGGTCGCGGCAAGCCGAACCGCCAGGAACCCCTGCGGGTAATCACCGTCCGCATGCCCAAGAGCCTGCACGACTCGCTCCGGGCGGAAGCTCACGAGCGCCGGACCAGCATGAACAAGCTCTGCATCGCCAAGCTGCTGCAGATGGTCGACGGCGAGATGGTCGACGCGGCCGACATGGTCGAGCAGGAAGCCAGCTAATCGCCCGGATCCCGTCGAACGCCAGTCCATC
>JAEUIK010000151.1 GCA_016793185.1 Planctomycetaceae bacterium
GTGCCCGGCTGGTTCGTGTTGTAGGGGTGAAACCCGCGGCTCATGGATCGATCAACAGACGGTGGGTGGTTCAGTTGGCCAGGCGCTCGCGGCCGGCCAGCGGGGCCCGGCCCCGTTCGAGCGTGTCGAGCACGCCGGCCAGCAGCTCCTGGGTGGCTTGGTCTTTGAACTCGCTGGCGTTGTAACGCTCGTACTGCCGGCGCATCTCGCTCGTCGTCAGCAGGATGCCGAAGCGCGCGACGCTCTCGGCGAACGCCTCGGCCGCGGCCTGCCGGGGCTCGAGCGACGAGACCTCGAGACTGGCCGCTTCGACCAGGGCCAACTGCGCCTGCGGACTCGGCAGTTCGCCCAGGACGGTCGCCGCCCGCACGGCCAGCTGCGGAACGTGCAGCGCGCGTTCCACGACGTCGGTCAGCGCACGCAAGTCGTAGATGCGGGTGCGCGACTGGAGCAGCGCCGCCAGCCAGTCGAGCGCGGCAGCCGCTTCCTCGAATCGCAGCGCCGGTGACTGGGGAACGATCCCGGCCACGGCCAGTCTCTCGCTGAGACTGGCCAGTTGCCCGTCGACTCCGGCGCGCGTCAGCGGACGAATCCAGACCGCCGACAGAGAATCGTGCCGAGCCAGATCGTGGGCCCGCTCATCATGTTCGGGTGGGGCGACGATCGCCACCGGCAACTCGGCCGTGCGCGGATCGCGCCGGAGTTCGGCGATTGCTTCCGCCGCGCCCGTCAACCGCACGTCGATCAGCACCACTTCGCAATCCGACATCTGGCTGGCGTGCTGGAACAGCCCGCGCTTGTCGGTCGCGATCTGCGGTTCGAAGCCTGCCTGTGCCAGCAACCCGGCAAGGCGGGCAGCCTCGGCCGAACGCGGGGCGGCCACGACAGCCCCCCGGCTGCCGAGCGAGCCGATGAAGTACTCCAGGGCGCGGGGGATCTCGCTCGCGCCGGCAAAGGATTGGAGCGGCGCCAATTGGATGATCGCGCCGAGCGCGGCGAAACGAACCCGGCGGTCGGCGTCGCCCGCGGCCGCGACGAGCGGTGCAGGACGCGTGCCCGACGCCGAGAGAATCGCGGCGCTCCCCGTTTCACCCAGTTGCCGGGCAATCGCCGCCGCCGCGATCGTGCGGCGCTCGGCCAGGCAATCGGCCAGGAGCTGCGACAACTCGGCGGGTGTGCGCTGGGCCAGCAACTCGCGGGCGCCTTTCGGACCGGCCGGGAGGGGCTGATCGAGTCCGGCCGTGTGGGCGTCGCGCTCGATCAAGGCGGCCCAATACAAACTCGCCGCAGCCGACAGCGACGGATCCAACGCGAGCGCCTGGCGGGCCAGCTCGAGCGTGCGCTGCGTGCGGGCGACGGCCGGCAGGTAAGGCTGCGCCTCGGGCTGGTTCTGGGCCGAGTTCCAGCTCCACAGCATGGCCTGGTTCTCGACGTTGATCTCGAGCGGCAGGTCTCCCCGATACGAGGCCAGGGCCTGCCGATAAAGATACGCGGCCCCGGCAGGGCGCGTGGGAACCGGTCCCGCGATGCGCTCGATCGCTTGCCGCGCCGCGGTGCGCACGTTGGGATCGGTCGCATCGGAGAGCGCCAGCGGAATCAACGCGGGGAGCGCGGCGGACGCGCCGATCTGGCCGAGCACGTCGGCAACGTCGACCTGCAATCGTGCGTCCGCAGCCGACAAAGCCGAAATCAACGGTGCGTCGGCCACCGGACCGAGGTGAACGAGCATGCTGCGAATCTCGGGACGCTCGCTGTCGCGCGCCGGATCGGCCAGGGCTCGGAGCAGCGGCGCCGCGGCGGTCAGGCCCGAGCGTCGGAGCTGCGCGACCGCCGTCTGCCGGACGGCCGGCTGAGCATCGCTCAAATCGCGCACGGCTTGTTCGAGACGCGCCGGGTCGCGGGCCAGCCGGTCGACGGCTCCCAGCGCGAGGTCCGCCAACTGCCGGCCTTCGGGCTCGAGCCCCGGCTCAAGCGCGATCTTGATGAACGCGCCGGGGCCGAATTCGGCGACCAGTTGCGACCAGGCGGCATCGTCGGGCTGGGCGGCCACGAGTTCGGCGGCAATGGGCCTGCCCGCCGCCGCCTGCTTGAGCTTGATCAGCACCAGCAGCGCCTGGATTCGCTCGGCCGGCGTGGTGGGTTTGGTCTCGAGAACCGCCAGCGCCGCGGGATCGGTGACGACCGGGGCAGGGGGGGCGGCCGGCGCTTCGGCCGCGGCTGCTGCGTCGGCGGGATCCTCAGTCGCATCGTCCTGGGCGACCGCCGAGGCCGCCGACGCCGCGAGAGCGAAGCTCATCGACAGCACCAACAGGCGGGAGGCGCTCTTGAGACCTGTAGTCGGCCTCTGTGAGGCCGATCGTGCGCGCCGCCACGACGCCGCGCTGTCGGGGTCGCAGACCCCGACTACAGAAGAAAGGCTTCGCAGCCCTGCTGACCACCCCAGCGCCCGAGTTGACTTCGCTTCGGCGACCATCACACCTGCTCCAGTTTCTTCTGCCATGAGCGAATCTGCTCGGCGACCTGCGCGGGGCTGGTCGATCCGTAGCTCTTGAACGCCGCGACGGCGCTCTGGCTGCCGAGAACGTCGTAGACCGACTTGTCCAACTGCGGGCTCGCCTGCTCGAAATCGGCCAGCGGCAGTTCGGCCAAAGGAACTCCGGCGTGCATTGCCTTGCGGACCAGCTCGCCGACGATGCCATGCGCGGTCCGCTGCGGGACGCCCCGGAGGATCAGATGCTCCATCAAGGTCGTGGCATCGAGATAGCCATGTTCGAGCCGGGCGGCGATCGCCTCGCGGCGCAGCTCGGCGCCGGCCACCAATGGGGCCGCGATCGCCAGGCAGGCGGCGACGGTATCGAACGTATCGAAGAGCGGTTCTTTGTCTTCTTGCAGGTCGCGGTTGTAGGCCAGCGGCAGGCCCTTGATCAGCACCAGCAAACTCTGCAGATTGCCGATCACGCGGGCCGTTTTGCCGCGGACGATTTCGAGGACGTCCGGGTTCACCTTCTGCGGCATGATCGACGAGCCGGTGCAGAAGGCCTGCGGCAGTTTCAAAAAGCCGAACTCGTAGGTCGACCAGAGGATCCACTCCTCGGCCCAGGTGCTGAGATGTTCGGCGATCAGCGCGCAGACGAAGGCGAACTCGACGGCGAAGTCGCGATCGCTCGAGGCGTCGAGACTGTTGGCGGCGATCCGCTCGAAGCCCAAGAGCCGCGCCGTCTCGTTGCGGTCGATGGGCAACGTCGTGCCCGCCACGGCCGCGGTGCCGAGGGTCAGGGTGTTGACGCGTTTCCGGCAGTCGGCCCAACGCTGGCGGTCGCGCTCGAGCTTTTCGCAGTAGGCCAGCCAGTAGTGCGCGGCCAGCACCGGCTGGGCCCGCTGTGTGTGCGTGTAGGCGGGCAGGATCACGTCGCGGTCCTGCTCGGCCCGGCCGACAAAGGCCTTCTGCAGGTCCACCAGCAGCCGGTCGAGCTCGTCGCCCGATGCGAGGACCCACAGCCGCAGATCGGTCGAGACCTGGTCGTTGCGGCTCCGGGCGGTGTGGAGCTTGCGGCCGACATCCCCCAGCCGCTCGACGAGCGCGGCCTCGATGTGCATGTGGATGTCTTCGCGGCTGGTCGAGTACTCGAACTGGCCTTGCTCAATCTGCTGGCGAATGGCGAGCAGGCCCTGCTCAATTTGCTGGCACTCGTCGGCGGTGAGCAGCCCGGCCTTGGCGAGCATCTGAGCGTGGGCAATCGATGCACGAATATCATGCACGTACAGACGACGATCGTAGCTGATGCTTTCGGTGAACTCTTCGACCCGGCTGTCGGTCGCCGTTTCGAAGACCCCGTCCCAAGGCTTCTTGGCCACTGGTGCTCGATCTGGAAGAGAATTTCTGGCGGGCTGGAAC
>JAEUIK010000166.1 GCA_016793185.1 Planctomycetaceae bacterium
AGCTCTTCGACCGCGCGCGCGAGCTCGGGCGGTCGATCGCCTTCGAGGCTTCGGTGGCAGGCGGCATTCCAATCATCGCCAACATCAGCCAGTGTTTGTCGGCCAACCAGATCGAGTCGCTCCACGGCATCCTCAACGGCACCAGCAACTTCATCCTGACGCAGATGGAAGACCGCGGCTGGTCCTATGGGGAAGCTGTGGCCGAGGCCCAGAAACTGGGCTATGCCGAAGCCGATCCGGCGATGGACGTCGACGGGAGCGACGCCGCACAGAAGCTGGCCATCCTCGCCCACCTGGCTTTTGGCGCGCGAGTGCATTGGAGCAAGATCCCGCGACTGGGGATCGATACCCTGGAATCGGCCGACTTGCGCTACGCCAAGGAGCTCGGCTACCGCATCAAGCTCCTGGCGTCGGCCCAACGGACGCCCGAGGGTCTCGAGCTGCACGTGTCGCCGACGTTGGTCCGGATTGGCACTCCGCTGGCCGAGGTCCGCGGGGCGTACAACGCGATTCGCGTGGTGGGCGACGCCGTCGGAAGGGTTTTCTTTCACGGACTCGGCGCCGGACAGATGCCGACGGCCTCGGCCGTGGTGGCCGACCTGATCGATACCGTCGTCGGCCGCGCGGCGATCACCTTTCGCACGCTGGCCCTCTGGTCCGACGATTCGCCACGAGTCGACGCCCGCGATCATGCCAAGGTCGCCGGGCGTTACTACCTGCGGTTCGACGTTCAGGACCGACCGGGCGTGATGGCCGAAATCACCGGGGTCCTGGGGCGGCACGGCATTTCGATCGCATCGGTCATCCAGCACGAGTCGGCCGAGCCAGCCAAAGGGATCGTGCCACTGGTCATCATGACCCATGAGACGACCGAAGGAGCCAGCAGCCGCGCGGTGGCCGAGATCGACTCGCTGGCGTGCGTCCGTGCGGGGAGTATGCGATTGCGAGTAAGAGATTGACCACCATGCATCTCAGCCACGACCGACGCCCCTAGCAGACCAAGTACCCACCGATGAAATACGCGATTGTCATTCCGGATGGCTGTGCCGACGAGCCGCAAGAGTCGCTGGGGGGGAAAACCCCATTGCAGGCGGCGCGCACGCCCGCCATGGATGCCATCGCCTCCGCGGGCGTCGTCGGCCGCGCCAACCACGTGCCGGCGCATCTCCCGGCGGGATCCGACGTCGCCAACCTCAGCCTGTTTGGCTACAACCCCAACGAGTACTTCACGGGTCGCGCTCCGCTGGAGGCTGCCGCGCAAGGGATCGAACTCGGGCCGGCCGACTGGGCGATCCGCTGCAACCTGGTCACCATCGAAGACCAGCAGATGCGGTCGTTTACCGCGGGACAGATTTCGACCGAGGAAGCGACGGCGCTGCTGGCGACCGCCCAGGAACGGCTTGCCGACGAGCAACTCCAGTTCGTGCCGGGAGTCAGTTACCGAAACCTGCTGATCTATCGCGCCGCGAATCGTCCGGCCCCGTTCTCGAACGACACGCGCACCACGCCGCCGCACGACTTGACCGACAAGTCGGTACTCGACGATTACCCGCGCGGCCCCGGCAGTGATCTGCTCGAGCGGCTCATGAACGAGAGCGTGCCGTTGTTCGCCGATCATCCGGTCAACCGGGCGCGTGTCGCGCGCGGCCTGCCGCCCGCTACGAACGTTTGGTTGTGGGGCCAGGGGCGCGTCCCATCACTCAAACGCTTCTACGACTTGCATCACCGGCGCGGCGCCATGATCACGGCCGTCGATCTGCTGCGGGGGCTGGCGGCCCTGGCGGGTTGGCGGCGCATCGACGTTCCCGGGGCGACCGGCTATCTCGATACCGACTACGCCGCCAAGGGACGTTACGCGATCGAAGCGATCGGCCGCGAGGACACGGACCTGATCGTGGTCCATGTCGAAGCCACGGACGAGGCCTCGCACGAAGGGCATTGCGAGGCCAAGGTCGAAGCCTTGGAGCGGATCGACGAGCACATTGTGGCCCCGCTGCACGAGGCCCTGGCCAAGCTCGGGGAATATCGCATTCTCGTCTCCCCCGACCACCCGACCCCCTTGCGGCTCAAGACCCATAATCACGGCTTCGTGCCGTTCGCGATCTGCGGCGCCGAAATCGAGCCCGACCATTTCAAGACGTATGACGAAGTTGCGGCCGGCCAGGCGGAACTGGCGTTCCCCGACGGCTGGACGTTGATGCCGTATTTCCTGGGAGAATGAGGGAGCTTTCCAGACCCATGCCATTGATCGTGCAGAAATTTGGCGGCACCAGCGTTGCCGACAGTCAGAAGATTCTCGCGGCGGCCCGCAAGGCAATCCGCGCCCAACTGGCCGGCAACCAGGTGGTGCTCGTCGTCAGCGCGATGGGCAAGAACACCGACTTGCTGGTGGATCTCGCGCATCAGTTGAACGAACGCCCCCCCGCGCGCGAGATGGACATGCTCCTCTCGACCGGCGAGCAGGTGAGCGTCGCCCTAATGGCGATGGCGATCGAATCGCTGGGCCATAAGGCGGTCAGCCTCACCGGCGCGCAAATCGGGATTAAGACCGACAGCACGCACACCAAGGCGCGGATTCGTTCGATTTCGACCGAACGGATGCGGCGGTTGCTCGATGAGGGGTACATTGTCATTGCCGCCGGCTTCCAGGGGATCGACGAGGACTTCAACATCACCACGCTGGGGCGCGGCGGCAGCGATACCACGGCCGTGGCCTTGGCCGCCGTCCTGGGGGCCGCGGCGTGCGAGATCTACACCGATGTCGACGGCGTCTACACGACCGACCCCCGGTTGCTCCCCGCCGCGCGGATGGTCAAACAAGTCAGCTACGACGAGATGCTCGAATTGGCCAGCCTGGGCGCAGGCGTGATGCACAGCCGCGCGATCGAGTTCGGCAAGAAGTTCTCGGTGCCGATCCACGTGCGTTCGAGCTTTACCGACAAGCCGGGTTCGATGATCGTCGCCGAGCCCGAGTCGGCCGAGCAGCCCGTCTTCGGCGCCGCGTTGGTGAAGAACGAGGCGCTGGTCACGCTGCAAGGCGTCCCGGATCGTCCTGGCACGAGCCTCACCCTCTTCTCGAAGATCGCAGCTCGAGCGGTGGCGGTCGATATGATCGTGCAGAATGTTGGCGCCGGCGGGAAGGCCGACATCTCGTTCACGGTCGTCCGCGACGACCTGCCGCAAACGCTCGACGCGGTCAAGGAGGCAGCT
>JAEUIK010000175.1 GCA_016793185.1 Planctomycetaceae bacterium
AAGGCGTTAAGATCGCCAACAGTTGCCCAACGGTAACGATTCACGCGGCCGGTTTTCGCAGGGGGCACGGCGTTTGCGGAACGGGGGGAGTGTACTTTTCCCCGCCGCAAACTGTCAATTCGGCATCTCAAGGCGGGAAAACTGTCTCGTTTTTGGAAGCAGCCGTGACTACGCAGAGTTTGGTACGATTAGGCCGGGTTTCGAGCCACGAGCGTCGGTCGGGCATTCCGGCCCCCAAGACCCGCGATTGGGCGAACCCCCAGCGTCCTGGACACGTACAGATGAGTAAGACCGTCGACAAACAGGCCCGAACTGACGAGCAGCCCCCCCAGGGTTGGTCGGCGGCGACCGACGAAGAGTTGATCGCCATCTACAAGCGCTCCGGCGAGCGGCGGGCCTTCGACGAACTGGTACACCGGTACGAACGGGAGCTGTACAGCTACCTCCGCCGTTACTTGGGAGACGCCACTCTCGCCGAAGACGCATTCCAGACGACCTTCCTGCAAGTTCACCTGAAGTGCGATCAGTTTGAGGAGGGGCGCAAGTTCCGTCCCTGGCTCTACACGATCGCGACCAATCAGGCCATCGATACGCAACGACGCAACAAACGACACAAGCTGGTCAGCCTGGATCGCCGCCAGGGACGCGACGGGGGAGACGACCTCGGAGCCCTGCTCGATCTGCTGACCACCAAGGAATCGGGACCCGCCGGAGAGGTCGAAAGCACCGAACGAGCCAACTGGATTCGCCGGGCGGTCAGTGAACTGCCCGAGACGCTCCGCGCCGCCGTGACCCTGATCTATTACCAGGGGATGCGCTACCGCGAAGCCGCCGACGTCCTGGGGATTCCGGTCGGAACCGTGAAGAGCCGATTGCACACCGCGGTCCTGAAACTGAACGAAGCCTGGCGCCTCACCAATGGCGCCGCCGACGACGACCGGCCCTGAACCAGGGGCGCCTGTCCGAGCCCGCGCGGTTCGTGCAGCAGCCTTGGACCAGCGACCGGCGCAAAGAGTGGGCCGGGCCAAGGTCAGTGGATCGAAACGAAATCGATTAGCAAATTGCTGGTTATCGGAGACGTTGGGCGATGCAAGAGCAATTGTTGGGCTACTTGATGTCAGCCCTGGAACCGCACGAAATCGCCGACGTCGAAAAACGTCTGCAAACCGATCCTGAGTTTGCTCAAACTTGCGAGTTGCTGCGACGCAGCCTCGAACCTCTGGCCCACGACCGCGAGACGTTCGAGCCTCCGCCGCGATTAGCTCTCCGCACCTGTGCCTGGGTTGCCGAACGCAGCTCGATTCGCGTGGCGCCCGAAACCGGCGGGGGACCCAAGCGCTGGTCGATTCACGATTTCTTTGTCACGGCCGGCACCATGGCCGCCGCGGCTCTGCTCTTCTTCCCCGCGATCAACTTCAGCCGCTATCAGGCCCAGATCGCGATCTGCCAGAACCAGCTCCGCCAGATCGGCCTGGCATTCATGAATTACAGCGAGCGGTTTCCGCCGTTCTTTCCCGTGATCCCCGAGAACGGCGCTTTGGCCGCTTCCGGCGGATACGCCCCGGCCCTGGTCGACACGCAGCTCGTTAACGACCACTCCACCTTCCTCTGCCCCGGCGATCCGCGCCTGCAGCCCGCCAGCTTTCGCGTCCCCAGCGCCCAGGAAGTGACCGCCAAGCAGGGGAACGACCTGGCACAGGCGCAGGCCTCGATGGGGGGAAGCTATGGCGTGACCTTCGGGCATCTCGAAGGGGAGAAGTATTGCCCCACACGCGATCTGGGACGCGAATGTTTCGCCCTGGTCAGCGACCTCCCGAGCTCGAATCAGCCCGGCCATCAAAGCCAGAACCATGGTGGCGAAGGACAGAACACCCTCTTCGAGGATGGCCACGTTAAGTTTCTCAAGTCGTGCAAGTGCCCCATCGACACCAAAGGGGACGACATCTTCGCCAACGACGCCGGCTTGCTCGGACCGGGCATGCACCTGGAAGACTCGGTGATCGGCAACGGTCCCTATCTCACGCCCGCCGTGCTGCAGACCTCACAATAGTGCCAGACTGGCAAACGAGCCCGAATGCCTGCGGGCCTGCCGCACCTGGCGTTCAACGCGCTCGACCGTGTCGCGGCGAATTTCTCAGCGGCGTCAAGCGATTCGGGCGTCTGGCAGCCTGTTGAAATATGCCCTCGTGGCACATTTCAACCTCACCAAGTGCGAAGCAAAGCTCCGCACGGTTCGCAAAATAGCGACTTACGTCGCCATTTTGGGATCGCATCCTTGCGATCAAGCAGTCCGCCGAATACCTCAACGGACTGCTAGGCCCGCCCCCGTGCGGCGGCTGAAACCTCTCTAGGTCGGCTCGCTCGCGCCGGGCTACAATCCGGCCCGTTTTCGCACGTCGACCCGGCAGGTGCGCGCATGCCATCGCTGGCCGCCTCATTCTTGTCCCACGTCAGCCGGTATCGATCGGGCTGGGGCCTCGCGCTGCTCGGAGCGGTCGCTGTTGCTGCGCGACTGGGGTTGCTGCTGATCGCCGGAGTCCATGCCGAAGGGAATGCCTACGAGCATGGCGAGATTGCCAAAAATCTGCTGGCCGGTCACGGCTTCTCGGTCAAGTTCCTGGGCGTCGACGGCCCGACGTCGCAGCAGGCGCCCCTCTACCCGTACCTCCTGGCGGCCAGTTCCCTCTGCCGCGGCGGGAGCGCTCCCTCGCTCCGCGCGGTCGAGATCCTGCAATGCTTTGCCGGCGCGGGAATCGCCTTGGCCGTAGCTGGGCTGGGCTGGACCCTTTATCCGAGACAGCGGAGCGTGGGCTGGTGCGCGGGGGCGATCGCGGCGGTCTTTCCTACGCACCTGTACATGGCGACCCAAATCCAGGTCGTCGTCTGGGCCACGCTGCTGCTGACGCTCGTGATGCTGGCCGCGTGCCGCGCTCCCGGCAATCGACCGATGGTTTCTTCCATTCTGCTTGGGCTGCTGGCGGGCCTGCTGCTCTTGGTCGAGCCGATTGGCGCAGTAGCGCTGCCCGTCGCCGCACTGGCGGCCTGGCGGCGTGATTGCCGACAGCATGGCGCCCGCTGGTATTCGCGCGGCCCGCTGGCGCGCGCCGCACTGACGGCCGCCGTGGCCCTGGTAGTGATTGCTCCCTGGTTGGTTCGCAATCATCGCGTGCACGGCGAGTTCGTCTTCGTGAAGTCGACGTTCGGTTACGCCTTCTGGCAGGGGAACAACGAGGCCAGTTGGGGCACCGATAAGGTGCCCAAGCCGACGGCCGAGGCGTTACGCATCAACCATGACGGCACGCTGGCTGGCATCCATCGGGCGCTCTGGCAGGCGCGGCACGAGACGATCTACATCGACGACCTGCTGCTGCAGCCGGGAGGCTACCAGGAATTCCAGGGATTGTCCGAACCGGCGCGCTCGCGTCTGCTCGCCGCTCGCGCCGTCGCGGCGATCCAGCACGATCCCTTGCGATACCTGAAGCTCTGCGCCCAGCGGTTCCGCTATTTTTTGACGATCGACGCCACCAACCCCAAGGCCGCCAATCCGCTCTATCGGGCGACGACCGCGGCCTGGCTCGTGCTGACGGTGTTGGGCCTGCTGGTCTCGCGCTCCGACTGGCGGACGCTCTGGCCCACGTGGGGCGTGTGTGCCGCGATCACCTTGTTTCACACGCTCACGATCACCTCGGCGCGATTCCGCCTGCCGCTGGAGCCGCTCACCTTCGTCTGGATTGCCGCGGGCCTGGCGCCGCTGGCCGGGCGACTCGGCGCGCACTACCGCGCGGCGTGGGCCGCCTGCGCGCGGCACTGGCCGGGGCGTTCTCCTCAATGGCGCGATACGCGCGTCCTCCGCCGCGAGCCCCCCGCGCCGCACATTCCGCTTAGCCCACCCGGACGACCTCACCGCCGGGCGCACCGCTCGATCTCGGCCGATTCGAGGGCCGAATAGTCTTGCCAACGATCGACGCTCCCACGGCGCGATGATGCTGCGACGCGACGCGAGGTTGCCCACGTGTTGCTTGCCCGCAACATCGGCCGGCGGCAGGCTCCGGCCAAAGCGGGCAAGTCGTCGGCGCTAACTTGGTGCTCTGGCTGACGTTGTCGCTGCGACCGCGGTTCATGGGCCGCGGCGGGCATGCACTGGCACTCCCTTTGCTTAACTTGGTTTGCAGAGCCCAACGGCAGACTCGCGAGCCTCAGTCCCCTCAGGCTCCCGGGTCGCGCCGTTGGGTTTTTTTCTGCACACTTTGGCCGGACGCGAATCAAGTATGCACGCGCGCGATCTCTTGGAACTTGCCGCCGTCGTGGCATCGCACGCGCCGACCTTGCTCGCGCCGCAAGTGTCGCTCGCCACCCCCAGCCTCGAGCGCTACTGGACGGCGTCGAAGAGCCGACTGGACCGCTGGGGGCACGCCCTCAAACGCCTGGCAGGGCAGGGGTCGGCGTTCCGCCAGCGCGAGCGCACGTGGCTGATGGGCGCGCGGCTCGTCGAGGAAATCCTGGCGAGCGAGGTGCTCACGCGCGTCTGGACCGCTTACCTGGCCGCCCACGATCGGCGACGCCAGGTCGCCGAATCCGAGCCCATCGGCCAGAGTATCTACGTCGGCCACCTCGAAGCCCGGAACCGCGCCGTCCACTTGCTGCTGTGCGATCCGTCGATTCCGGCTGAACTGGCTGTCCGGCTGAACCGATTGCGGCGCCGCGCCGAACGCTGGACCGACCTCTTGATTGGACGGATGCTGACGGTGAGCGATGTGAGCGCGTACGCGGCCATGCCGCAACGCTGCCGCGAGTTTGCCGACGATCTGCAGCATCAAGAGGAGCAAGCCGCGGCGGCCGTCGTCTGGCCACTGACGCTCTCGGCACTCCGCGGCGCATTTGCCGAGGGACTCGACCCGCTCCCTGCCAATCCCGATCTGAACGCGGCCATCGCCAACAGCATCCTGGGCGCCTGCGGGGCCGAACCCTTCGACAACTCGGGACTGCTCCGCTCAGCCTGGATGGCGCGACTGACAGCCGTCAGCGACGACACCGAGCTGTTGCTCAGCGACTACTTCTCCACGCCTCCTGCGCCGACAGCCTCCGCCACACCCGTGTTGCGCGGCGATGCGCCGCACCGACCGAAGCACGATCGATTCAGCGGTTGAGACGTCGCCGCATCTCTCTAGCGGCGAGACGTTAGACGCGCTTGGCGAACACCCTGCTCGCGGCCGGTTTGCGCGCGACCAGCCAGAGATTGTCGCTCCAGGGCCAACGATCGCGCAGCCCGCAGCGTGCCACTTCGAAGCCGCAGCTCTGCACGAGGCTGATCAGCGACTTCGGCGTGAAGTAGTTCACATGGTCGGGATGGCGGAAACCACACCAGCGGGCCTGCCGCACGCGGCGATTGAACGAGGCGAAGTTGGGGACTTTGATCACCAGCGCGCCCCCGGGACGCATGACCTGCGCGGTGGCCACCAGCACCTCGCGCGGCTGCAGTTCGTGTTCGAGGTAGGATTTCATCACGACTGCGGCGAAGAACTCCGGGCCGAAGCGATGCACACCTTCCAGCGCCGGGCAGTTAAGCACGTCCCCGCCGCGGCCACGGAAGTGCACGGCGGCGCCGGCGGCCAGCTCGCGCGAGATTTCGACGCCGTAGGGGACGAACGCCGGGCCAACCGCTACGCCGAGGCGCCCCTTGCCGCAGCCGAGATCGAGCAGGTTCCCGCCGCCGGCAAAGTGCTGGACCAGGCGCACCATTTTGGGACGGAGCATGCGCCGCGGATTGACGGCCCACGCCGCGGCGCCAACGCGGTGCAGCCAGGGTTCGACGGCCTGCCGCCGCGCCGCTTCGGCGGCCCAGGTCCGCTCCCACGCGAACTCGTGTTCGAGCGCCTGGTAACCAGGAGGATTCTCCAGGTAGACGAAGTTGCAGCTCCGGCAGCTCTTGAGCCGCCAGGGAGGGGGCGCGTCGGGCAGCGGATCGCCAGGGCGATTATCGCTGTCGCAGATCGGGCAGCGCCGCCAAAAGTGATCGCGCGCCCATTCCTGCGCCAGCAAGGCACCGGCCGCGGGCAAGCTTGTGCGGACTGGGGGCTGATTCAACGACCACTCCTCGGGTCCAACGCCGCTACACCTCGCGTCGCCGCGCACTTCGCGAAGGACAAACCGGGCTGAACGGCGCGGTTAGCTTAGCGGCCGCGGCGACGGGGGGTCGACGGCAGTTCGACTCGCCACGCACGGGTGGAGCCGCGCTCCCCAGCCCGCGAACTGCTAGCAAGCCCCGACCCGATGTTGCCCGGATTTCGCGTCCTAGCTAACTTAGGGGCACTCGGGGGGGCCGCGATAATCCCTCCCGGCAGGCAGTCGGACCCACCAGCGCACCCCGTGCGCCCGGCGACCGCACGCGGATCGCAACTGCCGCGCGTCTTGTCCCGCCAAGACGAGTTCCCAGTGACACACCAGGTGCCGTGGTTGGCAATCACCCGGCGAGGAATACGCTATGACACTCTCCCGCTCGACGATCCGTGGCGTCGTACTGCTGCTGGCCGCACTTGCCGCTGCGCTGCCGGTCCGCTCAAACCCGGTTGCCCGCGCCGCTGAGATCGACGGCGGCGAGGCCCAGTGGATCTGGACGCCCGAGCAGCCCGACGCCGAAGCCCCCGCGGGCACCTGCTACTTTCGCAAGAGCTTTGGCCTCGGCCAGCCCGAGAGCGGGCAGATCCAGATCACGGCCGACGACGGATTCGAGCTGTTCGTCAACGGGCGGTTGGTCGGGCAGGGAGACGACTGGCATCGCCTCGCGGTCTTCGACATCCTCAAGTTCCTCAACAACGGTCGGAACGTCGTTGCGGTGAAGGTCAACAACGCCCAACCGGGCGCGGCCGGCCTGGTCGTGCGGCTGACGGTCAAAGCCAAGGGGAACACCGACGTCTCCTACTCGTCGGACGGCACGTGGAAAGTCAGCACGCAGGAAGAGCCGAACTGGAACGCTGCGCGCTTCGACGACTCGAAGTGGTCGCCGGTGCGGCTCTTGGGCGAACTGGGGCGCGCCGAGCCGTGGCGCAATGGAGTGCAGTTGAATGGCGTCGGCGGCGGCCGGTTTGCCGTCGCGCCGCAGTTCCGCGTCGAGCGCATCGCGCGCCCCGACGAGACCGGCTC
>JAEUIK010000179.1 GCA_016793185.1 Planctomycetaceae bacterium
GAGCCGGTCGCGGTAGCGGGCGGGGCGCGAGGTCGCGGGCGACGCTCGTCACCTGGCTGGATCGCCTGTGCGCTGGCGCTGACGTTCGCCGTCGCAGCCCGCGCACAGACGCTGCCTCCGAGTCCCACCTTCCCTGCCGCCCCGGCGCTCCCTCCTTCTGGCGCCCCTGCCCCGAACCCACTCCCGCCCCAGTACGCCCAGTTCGGCGCCGAGTATCGAGCGCAGGCCCCCAGCCTGGCCGGCGTTCCCGCCTCCACTCCCGGGAGCCCCACTCCCGCGGCGCCGAACCCATCGGGCTGGCAGCCCCCGACCTTGACTCCTGAAGAAGGTCCCCCCGAGCCGATCCCGGCTCCCGATCCGATGCCGCCGACGTGGCCCGACTACGAGGACGCCCGACCGGGTTTCTTCTCGTGGCTGCTGCAGGAGCCGTTCTGGGGCGCGACCGGCCCACAGCCGGGCTGCTGCGATGGCCCCTACTGGGGCGACGGCGAGGAACCGTGGGTCTTCCAGGTGCTGCCCACCGGGTTGATCTATCGCTCCTACCTGGCAGGCCGGCGCGAAGCGCGCATGGCCTTTTTCACCGGCAAACAAAACGTGATGGGCAACGTCTGGGAGGCCACGCTCGGCGGACGCGTCGCCATCCTCCGCTACGGTACGACGAACCCGATCTTTCCCGAAGGGTGGGAGATCGACGTCGAAGGGGCGTCGTTCAGCCGCCTCGATCCGATCGTCGGTCCGCAAGATCTCATCGCCAACGATTACCGCTTTGGCCTGCCGGTCACCTACGGCCGCGGCAAGTGGCAATACAAGTTCGCGGTCTGGCATCTCAGCTCGCATCTCGGCGACGAGTACATGGTGCGCCAGCAGACGTTCGACCGCATCAACTACGTCCGTAACGCGTTCGTGGTCGGCGCCGCCTGGACGCCGGTGCTCAACATTCGCGCCTACGCCGAGGTGGGCTGGGCCTTCCACACCAACGGCGGCGCCAAGCCGTGGGAAACGCAGTTCGGCATCGAGTATCGCCCCGGCTATGCCACGGGCCTAAAGGGGGCCCCCTTTGCCGCTGTCGACGCCCACCTGCTCGAAGATCGCAACTTCAACGGCAACTTCGTAGCCCAAACCGGCTGGGCCTGGCGCGGCGTCGCCGGGCAGATCTTCCGGCTGGGGGTCGAGTACGTCACAGGCACGACCACGCAGTACTCGTTCGAAGGCAACTACGAGCAGCAGGTCGGCTTCGCCGTCTGGTACGACTTCTAGGCGCCCCGCCGGCTGTCGCCTGTCGTCAGCTTCCGCGAGGGCGAGCGGGGTCGCAGACCCCGACGACAGTCGCCGGACGTTGCCCTTCTCCCGCCGCGGCCTTCGCAGCGCTTTGTATTTGCGCTCGCGACCAGTCAGAATGGGCACGCCGCCTCCCCCGGCTCCGTCCCTCGACCCGGCCCGCCCTCGCCCCCCAGGAGTCCTCATGTCGTTTCATCTGTTCACGGGCACCGACACTTACCTCGTTACGCCCGAGCTGCGCGACGCTGTGAACGTGGCCTGCGCTCTCGAGCGGCCGCTGTTGATTCGGGGCGAGCCCGGCACGGGCAAGACGGTGCTGGCCGAGGCGATCGCGCAGAACCTTGGCAAACAGCTCCTCACCTGGCACATCAAGTCGACCACCAAGGCCCAGGAGGGGCTCTACGTTTACGACACCGTGCAACGGCTCAACGACGCCCGCTTCGGCGACCGCGACGTCAGCGATATCCGCCAGTACATCAAGTTCGGTCCGCTCGGTCTCGCGCTGCGGTCGAGCGAGCGCGTGGTGCTGTTGATCGACGAGATCGACAAGGCCGACATGGAGTTTCCCAACGACCTGTTGCACGAGCTCGACCGGATGACGTTCACCGTGCTTGAGACGGGCGACAAGGTCTCGGCCCAGCACCGGCCGATCGTCGTGATCACGTCGAACAACGAGAAGGAGCTGCCCGACGCGTTCCTGCGGCGTTGCGTGTTTCACTACATCGAGTTCCCCAGCAAGGAGTCGATGGCCGAGATCGTCCGCGTCCATCATCCCGAGATCGAGGACGAATTGCTGCGGCAGGTGCTGTTGCGGTTCTACTGGCTGCGCGAGCTGCCGGAGGTGCGCAAGCGCCCGTCGACAAGCGAGCTGATCGACTGGATCGCGGCGCTCAAGCGCGGAGGCATCGCGCCGGCGGCGATCGAACGCGAGCTGCCGTTCCTGGGCGTGCTGCTCAAACGCGAGCACGACCTCGACACCGTCCTCAACAAACGCCGCTTCGGCCGCGTGAGCTAGCGGAGCCCCGTCGTGCCACCCGCCAACACCAAGCCCTTCTCCCCGCCCCGCGGGGAGAAGGTGGCCGACAGGCCGGATGAGGGGCCGCGTGGAGGCGCTGACACTCGCCAGCAACCAACAATGCCCACGCCAACCCCAACGCAGCCCCTCACCCCAAACCTCTCCCCGGCGTACCGGGGAGAGGGGGTAATGCGCTCGGCCGGCGAGAGCGTTTGTCGGAAGGTCAACTAGCGCGCCGAGAACACCGATGTTTGTCGACTTTCTCTATCACCTCCGCGACACCGGCCTCAAGACCAGCAGCACCGAGTGGCTGGCCTTGATGGAGGCGCTCGCGGCGGGGCACGCTCGGGGGGATCTCAACACCTTCTACCATCTCGCCCGCTGCTTGCTCGTGAAGCGCGAGTCGGACTACGACGCTTACGATCGGGCCTTCGCCTCGTTCTTCAGCGATCTCGAAACGGCCGAGCTCAGCGACGAGCTGCTCAAGTGGCTCGAGAACCCGGTGCTGCCGCAGATCAGCGACGAGGATCGAGCGAAGCTCAAGGCCTTCGATCTCGACGAGCTGGCCGAGCGGTTTCGCCAGCTGCTCGAAGAGCAAAAGGAACGCCACGACGGCGGCAACCGCTGGATCGGCACCGGCGGAACCTCCCCCTTCGGGCATGGCGGCGCCCACCCCAGCGGCGTGCAGGTCGGCGGCGGCGGAGGGGGCCGGACCGCCGTGCAGGTGGCCGGCGCGCGGCGCTACGAGAACCTCCGGTCCGACCGTGTGCTCGACACCCGGCAGATCAGCGTCGCCCTGCGGCGGCTCAAGAAGCTCGACCGCGACGAAGGGCCCGAGGAATTGCAGCTCGACGAGACGATCGACGCTAGTGCCCGCAATGCCGGCGAGATCGAGCTGGTGTTCGGCCCGCCGCGGCGCAACCGGGTGAAGCTCTTGCTGCTGATGGACGTGGGGGGCTCGATGGATCCCTACACACTCTTGAGCGAGCGGCTGTTCAGCGCCGCGCACGCGGCCAACCATTTCAAGAAGTTCGAGTACCGCTTCTTCCACAACTGCCCTTACGAGCGGCTCTACACCGACATGCGCACCTGGCAGGGTGAGCCGACGATCGACGTCCTGAAGCGCCTCGACCCGACCTGGACGCTGGTCTTCGTGGGGGACGCCTGGATGGCCCCGACCGAACTGACGCACGTCGGCGGGGCGATCGATTTCGACCACCGCAACATTATCACCGGCATCCAGTGGCTGCACCGCATCCGCCAGCGCGTCCCGAACTCGGTCTGGCTGAATCCCGAGCCCAAGCGCCGCTGGACCGCCCCCTCGATCAAGCTGGTGAAGAGCGTCTACCCGATGTACGAACTGACGATCGACGGGCTGACCGAAGCCGTCGACGTGCTCCGCGGCCGACGCCCGAACCGGGCGGGGTGAGGGGGGAATGGCTTCCGTGCATGGAGGCACGGCGTTCTCACCAGCTGCGACTCTGCAGCGCCGCTTTGATGTGTCGGACCGACGCCTTTCCATACTCAGCTGCGCGTCAACAGCGGCAGGTATTCGCGGATCGGATGGTTCGCGGGAGCGCACTCTTTAACCGCTGCCATCAGGTCGGCGTGGCGTTCCAGGGGCGTCCAGTGCATGAGCGTCTTTTCGCCTGACGGGCGGATCAGCCACAGATTCCGAATGTGCAAGAACCTCATCGGCCGCACCTCGGCTATCTCGTCCCACAGCACAAGGACATGCCCTCGCGCCAGATGAATCCCGAGCGTACTGATGCCCACGGCGCGCTCGGTGGATTTCTGGATCAGCCATGTATAGAGCAGGCCGCCCAGGAAGAATGGCGGTAACCAGGCAAGGTGTTGCCAACTGAAGAGCCGTAGCAGGAACGGCTTTTTCACCAGCGCAGGCTTGGCCCGGGGCCGGAAGTATAGACCGGAGACCTTGCCCTCGGCAGTTAGCGCCAGGCTCATCGTCATCTCGCCGCGCTTGCAACGCAGCCGGAACGCGGGCCATCGCTTATGGCCGTTGCCGAGCGGGCCTTCGCAGGCTTCGATCCGGCCGTAGCGAGTGGCCAGGTCCGCGAAGAACTCGGCGGATTTCGTCGGCGGAAGCGCCGCATTCATCTTCGGCGTGAACATCGTTTGCACGCCGGCGACATTGCCCGCGTTGAGCAAAGCGACGATCGTCCGCGCGACGGTCGAGTAACGATCCGCCTCTTCGGACGGCAGAGCCTGCGCGACCGCCACCGGGGCCGGCTCTTCCTCCGTCCAATCTTGACCGTCCCGGGCGAAACTGAAGATCAGGAAGAACCAAATTCCCACAATCCCCGGAATGCCAAACACGGCGAGCTGCCAGAATGCCACTTTGAACTCGACAGGCTTCACACGGTCGGCGGCCGCCATCGACACCACGATCGCCCGCAGATCGGCGGCCTGCGTTTCCTCGGGCGGCTCGCCGGTCTCGGCCGCATGTAGCAACGACTGCAGTTGTGTTTCGAGCGGGCGAAGCTCTTGGGATACCGCCCGCTGATTCAGCCAGTAGACCCACGCATCCACCGCGATGAAGAATCCCGTGGCGAGCGTCTTGGAAACGGGATCGATTCCCAGCCCCCAGGTGGCGACGGTCACGCCAATAAAGCCCGGCAACAGGTACCACCACAGCACTGAGCCCAGTAAGCGCACTTGGCTGCGCACCAGGATCAATTCTGCCCGCAACGACTCAACGACCGTCGCGCCCGGTGGCGCCGGCGGCGTTCTCCGGCGGGTGCGCACGAGCTTCCAGGCAATGAAGATCGCGCCTCCGATGACGATCCACACGCCGGCACGCGACAGCGGCGAGCGATACACCGTGAAATACAACACGCCGAACACGAGAACCACCAGGGCGCAGGCGACGATTTCGCGAAAATCGCGCGCTTCCAGGCAGCGCCGCAGTAGCGATGCCTTGCTCTGCATCGCGGAAATCAGGTCCTTCGTCGACGGCGTTGACTCCCGCAGCGGCTGCTGTTGCCAAAGTTTCTTCAGTTCGTCGTCGTTCATTGCTGCCCTCCTTCCGTCATCAGGCTCGCAAGCCGTTTCTTGGCGCGATGCAGCATGACGCCGACGTGATTCGCACTTATTCCTGTGGCCTCGGCCATTTGTTCGTAGCTGAGGTCCTCCAGAAACAGGATGACGAGCGCTTTCTCGAGCGGGCCCAGCCTATAGATCGCATTGTAGAGTTCGGCGATCCGATCCTGCCCGTCGTCGTCCGCGGCCTGTCGCGCTTCGACTGCCCGGGCGAGGTGCGCATGCTCGAACTGCACGACGCGGCCTGCCGACGTCCGCTTGCGAACGAACGAAATCGCGGTGTTGAGCGCCACGCGATACAGCCAGGTGTTGGCGAACTGCTCTTCTTTCAGCGCCGGCAGCCCC
>JAEUIK010000337.1 GCA_016793185.1 Planctomycetaceae bacterium
GTGGTCAGTCTTCTGTAGCTGGCCTCTCCGAGGCCGGCGCTTGGATTCCCTCGCCACGGTACTCCGGGGAGAGGGCGAGGGTGAGGGGCGTTGCCCTGCTGTTGACGTTCCAGTGCTGATGTTCATTCAGCGCTAACCCGCGCGGCCCCTCATCCGGCCTGTCGGCCACCTTCTCCCCGCAGCGCGGGGAGAAGGGTTCGGCTCAGGGTGAGGCATCTTCGTGACGGCGTGGTTGTCGTACCGCCCGATTGACTGCTGGCGCGCCGGAGTACGGGGTTTCGACCGGTTGTGACTCCCGTGGGTCACCGGTATAATCCGGGTCCATCCCGCGCCGACGCGTAGTTCACCGGCCGCCTGACGGCCGCTCCAGCTGGATTTTCCGCAGCGAACCGCCCAAGCGGGCCGCGCCGCGGGGGATCGGCGAACGCGTGCTCTCCGGCTGATGATTCGCTTCCCGCTTAGACAGGAGATGTGCTGTGCCTATTCGCGTTGGCATCAATGGATTCGGTCGGATTGGTCGCCAGGTGTTTCGCATTCTCATGGCGCGGGGCAGCGAGTTCGAAGTCGTCGGGATCAATGACATCACCGACAACAAAATGCTCGCCACGCTGCTCAAGTACGACAGCACACATCGCCGCTACCCCGGCACGGTGAGTTACGACGAGAACTCGATCACCGTCGACGGCAAGCGCGTTCCCGTCTTCGCCGAAAAAGATCCCGCCAAGCTCCCTTGGGGCGACCTCAAGACCGACGTCGTGCTGGAAAGCACCGGCATCTTCACGTCGCGGGCCAAGGACGGCAAGCCGGGCTACGACAGCCACCTGCAGGCCGGCGCCAAGAAGGTCGTGCTCAGCGCCCCCGCGTCCGACACGCCCGATTTGACGTGCGTGCTGGGGGTCAACGACGACAAGCTCACCGCCGACATGAAGTGCATTTCCAACGCGAGCTGCACGACCAACTGCTTGGCCCCGGTGGCCAAGGTGCTCAACGACAAGTTCGGCATCGTCAAGGGACTGATGACGACGGTCCACTCCTACACCAATGACCAGCGCGTGCTCGACCTGCCGCACAAGGATCCCTACCGGGCCCGCGCCGCCGCGCAGAACATCATCCCCACGTCGACCGGCGCCGCCAAGGCCGTCGGCCTTGTCATTCCCGAGTTGAAGGGGAAGCTCACCGGCATCTCGCTTCGCGTCCCCACGCCGACCGGCAGCGTCGTCGACCTGACCGCCGTCACGAAGCAAAAAGTGACCAAGGAAGAGGTCAACGCGGCCATCAAGGCGGCTGCCGAAGGGCCCATGAAGGGGATCCTCTCCTACACCACCGATCCGATCGTCTCCAGCGACATCATCGGCGACCCGCACAGCTCGATCTTCGCGGCCGACTGGACCGACGTCATCGATGGCGACCTCGTCAAGGTCGTGAGCTGGTACGACAACGAGTGGGGTTACAGCTCGCGCAGCGTCGACTTGCTGGCCCGCGTTGGCAAGATGTAAGCCGGCGCGCGTCGCGCTGCCGCCAGCACTGTCGAGGGCCTGCCCGATGGGCAAACCGCGCGTGGCGCTGCGAGTTCCCGACCTGGATCTCCGCGACGCCCGCGTGACCGTGGGGCAGTGGCTTGTCGCGCCGCGCCAACCGGTGACGGCCGGTGAGCGGCTCGTCGAGCTCCTGGCCGCGGGAGTCACCGTCGATTTGCCGGCGCCGGTCTCCGGCCGCATCGTCCGGATCGTCGTCAGCGAGGATGACGTCGTCGCCGTCGGGCAAACCCTCTGCTGGATCGCCCCCGATACTGAGCCGGCGGAGGATTGAGACGCGCTCGCCGACTTACTTCTTGATCGGCCAGTGCGGCGAGTCGGTGCGCGCGGAGTCGAGGAGCTGCTCGAGGCGGGCGACGACCGCCGGCTGTGCGGCGGCGACGTTCCGCGACTCGCCGGGATCTGTCGCCAGGTCGTACAGTTCGACCTTCCCCCCTCTCCTGCGGACGACCTTCCAATCGCCGCTGCGGATGGCCTGCAGCGTGCCGCGCTCGTGGAATTCCCAGTAGAGGTAATCGCGCTGGGGCTGCGCGCGGCCGGCCCGCTCGGCGCCGAGCAGTGTCGGGAGGATCGACATCCCATCGACGTCGGCCGGAGTCGTGGCGCTTGCCAGCTCGGCGGCCGTGGGCAGAAAATCCCAGAAGGCCGTTGGCAGATCCGAGGTGGAGGAGGCCGCGATGTGCCCGGGCCAGCGCACCAACAGCGGCACTCGAATCCCTCCTTCGTAGAGATCGCGCTTGATGCCCCGCAAGGGACCGGAGCTTTGAAAGAACTTCGGATCGGCGCCTCCCTCCTGGTGCGGACCGTTGTCGCTGGTGAAGAAGACGATCGTGTTCTCAGCCAGGCCTTGTTCCGCCAGGGTGTCGAGCACGGCGCCGACGATCGTGTCGAGCCGCGTGATCATCGCCGCGTGATTGCGCTGCGGCGCGGGCCAGGGTTCGTCGCGATAAGCTCCCGCATCGGGAATCTCCATCCCATTGCCCGTCTCGCGTCCCAACTCGTTGTTGGCGTGCGGCAGCGTGAGCGCGAGGTACAGAAAGAACGGTTCCCGCGCGGTCTGCTGCCGGAGGAACGCCACCGCCTCGCGCTCCATCAGGTCGGGCGTGTAGTCTCCCTGCGCCGTCCCTTGATTGCCGGCCAGCTCGACGCGCTCGGTATTGCGCCACAGGTACTGGGGAAAGTAGTCGTGCGCGTGCGCTTGGTTCAGGTAGCCGAACCAGGTGTCGAATCCCTGGCGGTTGGGCAGGCCTGTCGTGTCCGGCTCGCCGAGCCCCCACTTGCCCACGATGCCGGTCCGATAACCGGCGCTCCGCAGCACTTCGGCGACGGTCACATCCTCGGGCTCGAGGGGCACCAGGGCGTTCCCGCGGACGCGGCAGTGCCCGGTGTGCCGTCCCGTCATGAGCGCGCAGCGCGAGGGAGCGCAGACCGTGCTGCCGGCGTAGGCCTGGGTGAAGCGCATCCCTTCGCGGGCCAGTCGGTCGAGGCGGGGCGTCGCGATGCGCTGCTGCCCATAGCAGCCGAGGTCGCCGTAACCGAGGTCGTCGGCCAGGATGAACAGAATATTGGGGCGCTCCGCGGGGGGCGCGGCCGGCGCCGCGGCTGGGAACCAGGCGGGTGCGAGCACGACGAGCAGGAGGGTGACGAAACGCATCGAGAGGAGGTCCTTGTCGCGGGTTGCCGAAGGTGCGTGGCGTTGGCGTTTCAGGGGCTCTTGGCCGGCTCATCGGCCAGGCGTTGCCGAGCCCGTTCCACTTGCGGTTCCAGCTCGCGATTCGAGCCGTAGAGGGTGACGATGCTGTTCCACTTCTGCCGCGCCTCGACCACCCGTCCCGCGGCGTAGAGGTCGTCGGCCTCGGCCAGGGCGCGGTCGACGATCTCCAGCCGATCTCCCTGATCGCCGGGGCTGGCTTCGATGGCCAGGATCTGCCGCCGGGCGAGATTCACGAACGGCCGCTGCGCGGCGTCCCCCTGCAGCAGTTCCACCAGCGAGCGATAGCGCTCGATTGCCGTCACGCGGTCGCCGAATTGCTCGTAGCGCCAAGCCGAAGCGAAGAGCCGTTCGGCCTCCGACTTCGGCTCGCGGCCGCGCTGCATGTTGCGCGTGACCTGTTGCTCGGCTTCGTGCATTTCAATCTGGTCGATCCACTGCTGGACCTGCTCGGCGTGCGGCCCCGCGGGAAACCGCTCGGTCAGCGGGTCCAGGTACTCGGTCCGCGCCTCTTGCCAGACGAGGGGATCGTCGCTGGCCATCAACTTCTGTGCGTGGGCAAACAGCGTAGCCTCGCTGGCGGGCCAGAGCGACCAGACCACCACGCCGAGGATCGCCAGCAGGCAGGCGGCCAGGAACCACGCCTGCTGAAAGAACGGCGCCTGTTCCTTCGGCTTGGGCTTCTTCTTCTGGACCAGCTTGCGGACCTCGCTCAGGTCGCGCTCGACCGACAGCGACGTCGGTCCCCCCGAGAGCGAATGCCCTGCAAAGCTCGCCTGCGTCGCGACCTTGCTCTGCACCTCGTGCAGGGCCGTCTCCACCGCCGCGGCGTCGCGCGGGCGTTTGGCGGGGTCCTTCTCCAGCAGTTGCGTGATCAAGGCTTCCAGCCAGAGCGGGCAATCGAGCGCCACCGTGGAAACGCGCGGCGGGTCCTGCTCCATGTGCTGATAGATCATCTCGGCCGGCGAATCCCCTTTGAACGGCGGCCGGCCAGCCAGGAACTCGTACAGCACGCACCCCAGCGAATAGAGGTCGCTTTTGTGCGACACCGGCGGCGTGCCGCGGATCATCTCGGGCGACATGTAGGCGAACGTCCCCAAGGCGCGTCCCGCCGCGGTCAGGCCCGTGGCCGTGATGTCGCGCGCCAGTCCGAAGTCGCTGAGCTTGATCTTCCCTTCCTTGGCGATCAGCAGGTTGGCTGGCTTGAGATCGCGATGGATGATGCCGGCCTGGTGCGCGTGGTGCAGTGCCGAAGCGATCTGCAGTCCGTACTGGATGGTGGTTTCCCACGAGAGCTTGCCCCGCTCGCGGAGGAGCTGCGCGACGGTGCCACCCGGCACGAGTTCCATGGCGTAATAGAGACGCGAGCCCTCGAGTCCGCCGCCGTAGCAGTGGACGATGTGCGGGTGCCGGAGCTTGCGGAGAATATTCAGCTCGCGTTCGAAGCGCGCCGTGATCCGCTCGTTCTCGGCCAGTTCGACGGGGACGAACTTCACGGCCACCTGCTGGCCGGTCTTGATGTACGTGGCCCGATAGACCACGCCCATGCCGCCGGCGCCGATCTGCTCGTCGAGCAGAAATGGGCCCATCCGGCGTGTTTCCATGGAAGTGGTCCTCGCTGCGACCCCAGGTGCGGCGCGAAGAAATGAGAATGGCCCGCGCGGCTGGTGTCCCCTGGCCTGAAGTCTTTATGTTCCCATACGGGCTGGCGGCGAGCAACGCCGCGGTCGCGAACCGGCGGCGGCTACAGGTCCCCCGCCGAACCCTCGCTGCCGCCGTTGACCGCGCGGAGGTGCTCCAGTTCGTTGAGCGTGACCAGCTTCAGCCGGGCGCCCCACTCGAGCCGGCTGATGGAGGCATTGAACAGGCTGAAGGGATTCCGTTCGGCCGGGATCTCGAGCAGCGCCTTGAAGGCGGCGGTCAGCACGCCGCCATGGGCGACGACCGCGACGTGCTCGAAGCCCGATTCGCGGATCGCCTCGAGCGCCGCGCGTCCTCGCGTCATGAGGGCCCGCCGCGATTCGCCGCCAGGGATCACGAAGTCGGGCTCCTGGGCGATCCATTGCCGCGCCTCGGCGGGATGCGTGTTCTGGATCTCCGACCAGAGGAGCCCCTGAAAAATGCCGGCATGGATCTCCCGCAGGCGGTCCTCGGTGCGGATCTCCAGCCCCAGCGCCGCGGCGATCGGTCGGGCGGTGTCATAGGCCCGGGCGAGGGGACTGGCGTAGACGGCCTGGATGGGCCACCGCTTCAGGGCCAGGGCCAGGGCCTCGGCCTGCCGCAGCCCCAGGGGGGAAAGGCCGACGTTGAGTTGTCCTTGGATCCGTTTTTCGGCGTTGAACGCGCTCTCGCCATGTCGCACACAGTACAGGATCATGCGCACATCCCGCGGGGAGGGAGGGAAGGATCGAGGCGCCGGCGGGGAGGGCGGGCGGAGAGCGCGGAAGCCCTGCCGGGCGAACTGATTAGACTCGGTCGAGGCGGAGTGTCAACGCGCGATTGCAGGGTCCGCCACTTGTCCCCCCCCGCGCCGCAGGCGACAACAAGAGTATGCAACCGGTGTCGCGGGAGCTTGGGGCGGCCGAGGCCGGTCTGACCTCCAAGGACCTGTTCGAGATTCTGGTCCGCGAGCATGCCGACATGCTGTCGGTGTATTTACGCTGCGCGGTGCGTGACCCTGCGCTGGTGGACGACCTGTTTCAGGAGACGCTGCTCACCGCCTGGAAGATCCTCCCCCGCTTCGATCGCACGCGCCCCTTCGGTCCCTGGCTGCGCGGCATCGCAGCCAAGCTGGTGCTGGCCCAGCGACGGAAACAAGCCAAGAGCATGATGACGCTAGACGAGCAAATGCTGGAGCATCTGGAGAGCCGGCACGCGGCCTTCGCGCGGCTCCCCGGCGATCTGCTCGACGACAAACTGGATAGTCTGCGGGGCTGCCTGCAGGCCTTAGCGTCCCCCTATCGCGAGGCCGTCGAGCTCCGTTACCGCGAGGAATTGTCCAACGATCGACTCGCCGAGCGCTTGGCCATCTCCGCGGAAGCGCTGAAGAAACGCCTGCAGCGCGGGCGTGCGAAGCTGCTGGCCTGTCTCGAGCGCAAGCTCGCCCTGCCTGAGGTGGCGCCATGAAACGCGACGAACTCGACTCCACCGACGGACGCGACGACGAGACGGCGTCGGGCTACGTGCCCACGCGCAATGAAGTCGACGCCCGTGCCGCTTCCTGGTTGGATTCTGCCGGCTTCGAGAGCGCCGGTCTCGACACCGACGCGAACTCTGGCGCACCCGCGCCGCTGGTAACCGGAGCATGGCTGGGAGAGGACGGGAAGCGCCGGCTGGTGGACCTGCAGTTCCTGCACGTGTTGCTCGATGAAATGCATCGGGGGACGGCCGAGATCAATTCCGATCGCGTGCGGCGTGCGATGGCCGCGATCCACGAGGAGCCCTCCTTCATCGCGGACGCGGCTGTCGCCGCCGCGGTGACACCCGAAATCGACGACGCCCTCGTGCGCCCCGCCGCGGCAGTCGTTCCGGACACGACCGTTTTTCCGGACACACGGAGCGTTGCTTCTCCGCGCTGGGGACGGTCGCTCGCCGCGCCGCGCACCTGGCTGATTCCGGCGGCGGCGGTCGCCGCGGCGATCGCCGGCTTCGCGCTCTGGTTGACTCCCGCCGGACCTTCGCAAACCGTGTTCGCCGCCGTGCAACGCGTGACGAGCGACGCCCGCTCGCTGCGCGACCGCCAGTATCGCATCCTCCAATCCTTGAACTTCGCTGGCGGCGAGCAACGCCAGATTGAGTCGCTCCTCTATGTGCGCGGGGGGGAGAAGTTCGCCATCTCCCACCCGGGCGTGTTGGGAACTTCCTGGATGGGGAGCAATGGTCGCGAGGGGTGGCTCATTCCGGCCATCGGGCCGCCGCTCATCACCGACAACCCGAGCTATCCCGCTCGCTGGGCAGAGGAGGAAGGGCTCGCGCTCCCCGATCTGCAGTTGACCGGCCTGCTCGAGTTGATGCAGCAGCGCTTTCAGCTCACGCTCCTGGCCAGCGAACCCTTGCCGGGGCGCCCCGATTTGTTCTGCCAGCACATCAGCGGGTGGTGCGACGCCCGCGACGGCGGCGCGCAGCGCATCCAACTCTGGGCCCATCCCGAAACCGGAGTTGCCCAGCGGCTGGTGCTCGAGTGGGACCGCGCCGCCGGCGAGACCGGGCTGACGCGGATTCAGCTCGATCTGCTTTCGGAAATACCGCAGGCGGACGCCTGGTACGAGGCGGACGCGCACCGCCATCCGCGGCCCATTCTGGGCAAGATTCCCATCTTCCCCTCCGCTCCCTGAGTCGGCGTTAAAGTCTCGCTATTTTTCCGACTCGGATTCATCGCCGCGACCGGCAAGGTCGATACATGGCCGATGACTGGCTCCCGATCCGTCGCCAGCGCAAGCGGTGCGCAGACAATCGGGGCCGCCGCGACTCTTCGAGGAAGGACCTCGGCCATGAAACGAAGCGGGTACCTCGCAATCCTCGCCGGCTGCGGGCTGCTGGCAGCCATGTGCTGGCTCGGCGACTCCAACTTCGAAATCGAGGCGCTGCGCCAGCACTTCGCGGGCTGGACGCTGGCCAGCACGGCGTATGCCGCGCCTCCGAGTCGCGAGACGATCGCCCGGGCCGCGGCGACCGACGACGAACCGCTCGATACTCCGGGCGTCGTCGTCTCGGACCGGGGAAGCCGAGTCGTTCCCGCTGCCACTTCGCAGCGCGCACCGGTGCGGCGCCCCCAGGCGGCGCGCGGGGCGACGCTCGATCGCTACCAGGCGACGCTGCCTGATGACGAGCCGGACGAGCTCGTGGCCGGACGTCCGCTGCCGCAGACGGTTCCCGGCAGCCAACACTTCGTCGAGCGCGGACGTCCGCAGTCGCCGATGGCCGCGCCGAGTTCTCGCGCGCCCGAACGTCGCCCGGCCGAGCCGACGCTCGCGCCGCCAGCCAATCAGCCAACGGGCACGCCGACGCTGGCCGATCCGCGCGGCGAGCTCGACGCGCGCCCCGCGCCCCTTGAGACCGGCGACGAGCTGATCGAGCTCGAGCCGATCGACCCCGAAGATTACGAATCGCTCGGTCAGCCGCCGCGGGCGAGTTCCGCCGTGGACCGCAGTTCATCGCCGCCATCGCCGTCGTCCGAGATTTCGAGTCGTCGAGTCCCTATGCCCGCGCGGAATGCAGCCCCTGTGGAAAGTTCGGTTCGCACCGCGCAGCCGGGCCGACTCGAGCCGCTTGCCGAGCCCGAGATTCAGCGTGGCCTGCCGCCGGCGGAGGATGACTCCCCCTTCGCGGAGAGCGCGCCCGCGCGGCGCGCGCCAGCGGCGCCCGCCTCTCAGCCTGCGCTTAACGAAT
>JAEUIK010000222.1 GCA_016793185.1 Planctomycetaceae bacterium
CGAGAATCCGCGACGTCTTGTCGGCGCGCTCCAGCAGTCGCCCCATGCGGGCGAAGTGCCAGCCTTCGCCGCGCGACATCGTACTATCCATGATCCCCACCAGCAGGTTGCTGGAGAGGCGGATCTGGTTGTAGAAGTCGTAGGGCGAGTCCAGCATCCCCCCGCCGGCCGCCGCGCCGCGCACCGTCAGGTAGAACTTGTTGACTTCTTCCCACATCGCCGACGAGATGTTCTCGCGCACGGTGCGGGCGTTGTCGCGCGCTCCGCGCAGGCAGGAAAGAATCGAGTTCGGGTTCTTGCTGTCGAACGTCAGGAAGGAGAGCACGTTCTGCTGCGTGGCCGATCCATAGCGCTCGCGGAAATCAGCGTGGTCGCCCGTCGTGGCCACCAGCGGTTCCCACTGCTCCCCGAGGCTATCCCCCAGGTCGAGCGTGAGGTTCAGGTTCACGTCGATGAAGCGCGCGACGTTCTCGGCGCGCTCCAGGTAACGGCTCATCCAGAAGATCGAATCGGCAACGCGACTGAGCATGGCAGGCTGTGCTAACGGGGAATGCGATTAGGTATGGGCCGAACCCTCGGCGGCCACGGGCATGGCCGCGGCCACCCGGTCCAGCGGCTTGGCCGCGCCGTTGCGCGCGCCGTCGGCCAGGACCCAGGTATCCTTGCTGCCGCCTCCTTGCGACGAGTTGACCACCAGCGAACCACGCTTCAGGGCGACGCGAGTCAGTCCGCCGGGCAAGACAAAAATGTCTTCGCCGAAGAGAATGTACGGACGCAGGTCGACGTGCCGCCCCTCGAAGCGATCGCCGACGATCGTCGGCACGCGCGAGATCGAGAGCATCGGCTGCGCGACGTAGCGCCGCGGATTGGCCTGGATCAGCTCGGCGAATTTCTCCCGCTCGGCCCGGGTCGAATGGGGGCCCATCAGCATTCCGTAGCCGCCGGAGGCGTCGGTCTGCTTGACGACCAGCTTGTCGAGATTCGCCAGCACGTGCTGCCGGTGCTGCTCCTCGCCGCACACGAAAGTCGGCACGTTCGGCAGCAGCATTTCTTCGCCGAGATAGTACTTGATCATCTGCGGCACAAAGGCGTAGATCGCCTTGTCGTCGGCCACGCCCGTGCCGGGGGCGTTGCACAAGGCCACGCGTCCGGCGCGATAGACGTCCATGATACCGGGCACCCCCAGCGCCGAGTCGGGCCGGAAGGTCTTCGGGTCGAGGAAGTCGTCGTCGATGCGGCGATAAATCACGTCGACGCGTTCCAGGCCGGCGGTGGTCCGCATGTGGACGTAGCCGTCGGAAACGACCAGGTCCGAGCCTTCGACCAGCTCGACACCCATCTGCTGGGCCAGGAACGAATGTTCGAAGTAGGCCGAGTTGTACACGCCCGGCGTCAGCACCACGACGTTCGGCTGCGACACCCCCTTGGGGGCCACGTACTGCAACATCGCCAGCAGGCGGTCGGCATAGTCGTCGACCGGCTGGATGTGCAGCCCCTCGAAGACCTGCGGGAAGGTCCGCTTCATGACCTGCCGGTTCTCGAGGACGTACGACACGCCCGAAGGGCAGCGGAGGTTGTCTTCGAGGACGTAGACCTGGCCGTCGGCGTCGCGCACCAGGTCGGTGCCGGTGATGTGGCACCAGATGTCGCGCGGCGGCTTCAGTCCCTGGCACGGCGGCAGCAGCGAACTGGCGCTCTCCAGCAGATAGGAGGGGAGAATCCCGGCGTGCAGGATCTTCTGCTCGCCGTAGATGTCGCCGATGAAGGCGTTGAGGGCGCGAATGCGCTGCTTCAGGCCGCGCTCGATCGAGTCCCATTCGCCGCCGTCGATGATCCGCGGGATGATGTCGAAGGGCCAGATTTTCTCGGTCCCGGCCTCATGGCCGTAGACGTTGAAGGTGATGCCCATGTTCAACAGCGTCAGGTCGGCGGCCTTCTGCCGCCGCTCGAGCTCGCCGTCGGTCAGCCCGATCAAGCGGCGGACCAGCACGTCGGCCTGAGGGCGAGGGCGTCCCTCGGCGTCGAACATTTCGTCGAAGAACCCTTCGGTCTGATAACCTTCGAACCGCATCGCGTTGCTCGCAGTGGGCGCAGGCGCCGACTTGGGCAAATGGAAATGGTGCCCAGACCGGCAGTAGTGCTCGACAAATACGTCCGTAGTTGGCAGCACGCGAAGGTGGGCCTGGATCGTGAGGGTAGCCGAGGCGTAGGTGGGAACCGCGGCCGGTGCGCCGCTAAGTCACTGCTGGCAGGCGGCAGCTAGCCCTGCATGCGGGCTGGCTGGCCAACCAAATCCTACGTCACAGCTACATCGTCACGCCACGCGGCAGGGCTCAATGAGAATCCGCCCGAAAACTCCGTCTGTGCCGCTTGTAACGCTCCGACTGGTCCAGGTGGTGCGGTGTGTGCTGGGATTGATTGTAACTTGGGTCAAGGCGGGGTCAAACGGGGGAAGCTGGGATTCGGCCGGAAAGGAAGAGCGGGAACGCCAATCGCCGTTAATGATCACTGAGGAAGCGCCATTGAATGAGCGGCGATTCGTGCCAATTCGTGCTCCGTGCTCACTTTGACGCGGCGTTTCACTTCCTGTTCGGCGGGCTGGCCCAATTCAGCTGCCGCTCGAGGAAGTCGAACGTCCCCTTGCCGTTGATCGTGTGGGGCCCGTCGAAGAACTCGATTTCGGTCCGCTCGGGGATTTTGAGCGCCGCGTACAGCCGGCGCACCTTGGCGTACTCGTAGGCCACCCATTCGTCGGGGGCGACGCCGTCGTGGTGCCCCCGCTCGACCATGAAGGGGCGCGGGGCGATCAGGCCCGCCATCTCGGCATAGTTGAAGGTGTTCCCCAGGTCGAACTCGAACATCTCGTACTCGCCGGTCGCCACGTAGCTGTACTTGGCGGTGCTCGAGACATTCTTCCAGATCCACTCGTTGAAGTCGGCCGAGCAGATCGACAGGCAATAGTTGTCCACCAGCGGCGGGACGCGCATGGCCGTTTTGCCGCCGTAGGAAAGGCCGTAAAACGCGATCCGCTGAGGATCCACCATCGGCAGGCTCGCGAGCCAGTCGGTTGTCTGCTGATGCTGCGGCACGATGAACGAGAAGAGCGACAACTTCAGCGGGTTCGCCTTCCGCTGCAGCGTGCGGAACTTGTCCTGGCCGATGTACGGATTCTGCGGCGCGTAGGTAATGAACCCGCGCTCGGCCAGGCGGCACGCGTATTGGTGGTAGGAGGGATTCTCGATCTTCGGATCGGCGACGTCCGTCGGACGTCCTTCGAGCCCATGCTGACACACGACGACGGGGCGCTTCTCGCCCGGCTGGATATCTTTGGGCAGCAGCAGGATCCCATAGGCAAACACGCCGGGAAAGACGTCGAGCTGCACCTCGTAGCCGGTGTACTTGGGCTCGTCGTAAACCTTCCGCGACCGCGGGTTCGGCGGCAGCAGCGGCAGATCGACCCGGCCGATCACCTCGTCGTAAAAATACTTGCGATAGAACTCGCAGCTCTTTTGCCAAGCTTCCACGGAACTGGTGTCGGCATTTTTCCAGAACTCGGCGCGGCGCTCGGGCGATTCGCGCATGAGTTTTTGGGTAAAGTCGACGAGTTGCTGGAATTGAGGTTCGATTGGCCTGGCTTCCACTGTCAAGTGCAAGTATTCCTCAGTCAAAGGTTTCGCTTCACTGGACATCGCAGGCAGAAATGTCTCGAGACATCGAGAACCCGGATCGCCGGTTGGACCGGTTGCGACCACGCTTACCTGTTGAGCCGGCTGGAGACCTGCTGTCAATTGGCGGAGGCGTTCGTATTCACTTTTGACTTCTGCCAACGTTGGAGAGGAGAGTTCGCCCGGGGCGGCTCCCGAGCGGCCCTCGCGTGGTGTTGGAGGTCCAAACACCAATGGGACGCGGGCTTCCTCGATAATCAGAGGCCTTGGTGCAATCAGGCTGGCGATTTCGGCGTCACCAAACTCATCCAGCAGGCTCCAAACGTTGCGATAGATCGGTTCCGACCAGAGTGATTCGCGCGGACCGAAATAGCCACTGATGCATGTGGTATCGATGCGTGGATCGATTGCCGCGGCATAGAGCGCCAACAATCCCCCTTCACCATGTCCCAGCACGCCAATTCTGGAAGTTGGCTCTTTTCGGACTGCGCGCTGTTTGCGCTCTGCCGCCAGCCAGTCGACGGCGGCCAAGACTTTTTGAACTTCGTAGCCGATGATGTGCCGGCCCATCTCATAGGCCTGGCGATAGATGAATTCGCGATGGGGCTGGTTCGTCGCCCGCGCCGCCGGGATGACCGACAAGCGGTCGTCGCGATCCATCAGGATCGGCGCGAGCACGCGAAAGCCGTGATTGGCGAGATCGTTGGGCGAAAACTCATGGTCCTCGCTCAAGAGGATCACGTCCCCCAGGGTTTTCCCTTTGGGAGAGTACAGCCAACCTTCACCATCGACTCCAGGGAACACTGGCCAGCGCACGACGGTTGCCTCGATAGGCCAGTCGGCCGGTAACGGTGGAGGGCCCTTCTCTCCGAGATATTGGATGACTTCCGGCGACTCGAACGGCACCCTTTGGTCCACCACCCCGATAATCTTCTTGAGCCGCTCCCGATTCGGCTCGACCGACTTGTTGTAAGCCTCGTGCGAAGAGGTGTCGCGCTTCCAATGTCGCGCGCGCTTGGCGACCGAATCCTGCGTCATCTGCAGCAAGAACTGATCGATCCCCTCGACCATCTTGGCCGCCAGGTCGCCGTCGGCCGTCAGGGGCTGCGTGCCGGGGAGATGTTCCTGTGCGGCGGCAATTCGCGCCGCGACTAGCAGCGCGCTCGCCAATACTAGCCCGAAGCGCCAGCGAGGGATGGAATCTAAGTTGCCGATCATGGGAGCCGCCTGTGCGAATTGACGATTGAGACGTCTGGCGCCGCATGCCCACGCGAGCGTGGGCATGAAACTATGAAGGAAGTCTCCTCAAGTACGATGGCGGGTGTTCTGTTTGCAAACCGCTTTCCCGGAGGAGACTTCCATGCGTCATTTTATT